>JABGZB010000201.1 GCA_018674955.1 Verrucomicrobiota bacterium
CGGTTACCCCGAAAACGCCGCCAACAAAATCGACCTTGTGCTCAACGCCACATCGCTTGGCCTCAAGCCAGCCGACGCGCTGCCGCTCGACGAGTCGCAGTTCACCCTGGTCAATGCGCCGGCGGTGTTCGACATGATTTATCAGCCCGCCGTCACGCCGCTTTTGGCCAAGGCGACCGCCGCCGGATGCCGCACCGCCAATGGCCTCGGCATGCTGCTTTGGCAGGGAGCCAAGGCGCTGGAAATCTGGACTGGCCAACCGGCGCCCATCGACGTCATGCGCTCCGCGCTCGAGTCTCACATCTACGGTGATGAGTGACTTTATGCTCGATTTTTGGACTCGCGCTCCATTTGTATTTTGGAGCTTTGTGTTTTTTGTGTTCGGCACGGTTGTCGGCAGTTTTCTCAACGTCTGCATTCACCGAATGCCGCTCGACTTGAGCCTCGCCAAGCCGGGGTCTCAATGTCCCAAGTGCGGCTTTGCAATCCCATGGCGGCTGAATATCCCTATCGTAAGCTGGCTTTGGCTGCGCGGCAGATGCCGCCAATGCGCCGCATCGATTTCACCGCGCTACCTCGGCGTCGAGCTGCTCACCGGCTTGGCGTTTCTTGCGAGTTGGCTGGCCTTCGGAGCGCAAACCACGCCGGGGGTTTTGCTCGCGGTGACGTGGGGGTTTGTGCTCGCGGGGCTGATCACGGCGACGTTTATCGACTTCGAGCATTTCATCATCCCGGATGAAATCACGCTCGGCGGCGTAGCGGTGGGCTTCATTGTATCGGCGGGGTTGCCGGCGCTGCACCACGTTACGAGGCCGGCCGAGTCGCTGATGGCGAGCGGGCTGGGCATCCTCGTCGGCGCAGGCTCGGTGTTTGCCGTGCTGCAACTGGGCAAACTTTTGTTCGGCAAGGTTCGCGTGCCACTCGAAGAGGGCGAGTCAGCAACGTTCACCGAGTCGGCGCTGCACCTGCCGGGCGAGGTCGTGCCATTCGAAGAAATCTTTTTTCGTAACTCGGATACCATCCGGCTTCACGCCCAGCGTCTGGAATTGGTTGATCGCTGCCACATGAATATCGACGTCGCGCTGTCTCCCAAGCGGCTGCTCATCGGCGGCGAGTCGTTCGACCCGGAGACGGTGCCGTTCATCAAGGTCGAGTCGGACGAGTTGGTCATCCCGCGCGAGGCGATGGGCTTCGGCGACGTGAAGTTCATGGCGGCCATCGGGGCGTTCGTCGGCTGGCAGGGCGCTCTGTTTTCGCTGATGGCCAGCGCGGTGGTCGGCGCGGTGGTCGGCGTGGGGCTGATCGCGATTGGCCGGCGCGACTGGTCGGCGCGGCTGCCGTACGGGCCTTACATTTCGCTGGCAGCGGTGATTTGGATTTTCTTCGGCCTGCGCATCCTGGCCGTTTGGCTGCCGGAAGCACCCTGAGCCAGCGCTTGGCCAAGCGAGCTCAAAGAAGCCGAGGCTGCAGTTCGTCCTTGGCCAGGGTCTCGCCGATGCTCTCCACGCGTGCGCGACGCTGCTCAATGATGTGTTTGTCGAGCGCCGGGTCGAACGGCACCGGGTAGTCACCGTCATAGCAGGCCATGCAGAAATTTTCCCTCGGCAACCCGGTCGCCTTCACCATGCCTTCCTGCGACAGGTATGCCACCGAGTCAGCGTTGAGGTAGTCGCAAATTTCCTCGATTGAGTGGTTGGCCGCCATCAGTTTTTTGCGGTCGGGAAAATCGATCCCGTAAAAGCAGGGGTTCATGTGCGGCGGACAACTCACGCGCATATGCACCTCTTTCGCACCGGCTTCCTTGAGATTGTTCACGCGCGCCTTGCTCGTGGTCCCACGGACGATTGAGTCATCCACAATGACCACCCTCTTACCCTCGACCAGTTCATTAATGAGGTTGAGTTTCACGCGAACGTTGAAATCTCGGATGAGTTGCGACGGCTGCAGGAAGCTCCGGCCAACGTAGTGGTTTCGCACGAACGCCATCTCGTACGGCAGGCCGGACTCAAGCGCGTAGCCCAGCGCGGCGCAGTTGCCGCTGTCCGGCACCGGCACGACGAGGTCGGCGTCGACGGCGCTTTCCTTGGCCATCTCACGGCCCATGTTGACGCGCACGCCGTACACGCCCCGGTCGTCGATGATGGAGTCGGGTCGACTGAAGTAAACGTACTCGAAAATACAGAACGCCTTGCGCTGATGCATCGGGAAGGCGTTGATCGACTGGATGCCGTCGTCGTTGATGATGACGATCTCGCCCGGCTCAACGTCGCGCACGAACTCGGCCTGAATCAAGTCAAACGCGCACGTCTCGCTCGAGAGCACATACGCACCGTCGAGTTTGCCGATGGAGAGCGGCCGAAAGCCGTGCGGATCGCGCACGCCGATCAACTCGTTCTCGGTCATGATAACCAGCGAATAGGCGCCCTGAATCCGCTGCAGACTCTTCACGAGATTGTTGTCACTGCCGTTGGACGGCCGGGCCATCAGGTGCAGAATAATTTCACTGTCAACAGTGGTTTGAAAAATCGATCCGCCTACCTCCAACTCGTCACGAAGCTGCGCGGCGTTGGTGAGGTTGCCGTTGTGCGCGATGGCAATCTGCCCCTTGCTGCAGTCCACTGTCAACGGCTGGGAATTGCGGTGGTGCGACGAGCCAGTCGTGGAGTAGCGCGTGTGGCCGACTGCCATGCTGCCCTTAAGTCTCTCGAGCGTCTTGCCCTTGAACACCTGCGACACGAGGCCCATTCCCTTGTGCACGCGAAACTGGCCGTCCGCAGAGGTGACGATGCCCGCGCTCTCCTGCCCGCGATGTTGCAGCGCGTACAGTCCGTAGTAGGTCAGCTCCGCCGCGTTCGGGTGGCCGTAAACACCGAAGACGCCGCAATAGTGCCGGGGATGTGTTTCGCTCATTGTTCCATGGATCGTGCGATAGTGTTCCACCACACATCGTGGAGTTCGTTCAGCTCCCACGAGAAATGAGTTTCGCCGATCACAATGTCAAGCGTCTCGCCGCCGGTGACGGTGCCGATCCTTACCGCCGACACGCCGAGCAGTTTGGCCCGCTCGATCGCCGCCCCGGCCTCGGCCTCACTCGTCGTGATGACCACGCGCCCGTGCGACTCGCCGAACAACAGCGCGTCCGTCCTCGGGCAGTCAAGCTCCTCGAGGTCGATCGTCACCCCGGTGAGTCTGGGGGTGTTGCGGGCTGTGAGTTGGGAAATACAGCACTCGGCCAGCGCCACAGCCAAGCCGCCCTCGGCGCAGTCGTGCGCGCTTTTCACAGCGCCGGTTGCGATCAAGCCCAGCAGCGCATCATGCAGCGCGCTCTCCTTGGCCAAGTCGCACGGCGGCGGCGTGCCTTCCTTGCGGCCGTGCTCGGTTTGCAGCAGCGCGGAGCCGCCCAAGCCAAGCAGCGGATCGTCGCTGTTCACCGCTTGGCCAAGCAGGATGATGGCGTCTTCGTCATCCTTAAACCATTGGCTAGTAATGTGTTCCGTTTTTTCAACCAAGCCCACCATGCCGACCGTTGGCGTCGGGTCGATAGCCCCGACCGGGTTCTGATTGTAGAGGCTGACGTTGCCGCCGGTGACCGGTGTGCCGAACGCCTCACACGCCTCGGCCAAGCCGCGCACGCTCTCCTTGAGCTGCCAAAACAGCTCCGGATTATGCGGGTTGCCAAAGTTTAAATTATCGGTCGCACCAAGCGGCCGCGCGCCGGAGCAGACGAGGTTCCGGGCCGCCTCAGCAACGGTGGCTTTACTGCCCTCGTACGGATCGAGGTAAACGTGGACGCCGTTGCAGTCGACCGTCATCGCCAAATATTTGTCAGGAACATGATCCGCCGGAGCGTCGGCAGGAAGCGCCGGATACGAGTCGGCCTTCACGCGGATGACCGCCGCATCGGAGCCGGGGCTGAGCACCGTGCCGGCGCGGACCATGTGGTCGTACTGACGGTACACCCAGTTTTTCGACGCGATGGTCGGCCAGCTAAGCAGCTTGGCCAAGGCCGCCCGCGGGTCGGCCAAGGCCGGGATGTCGGCGAGCCGCAGCGCGCGGGTCTGCTCGAGGTACGCCGGCTCTTTCGAGTCGCGATGATACAGCGGGGCATCATCGGCGAGTTTGGCCGCCGGGACGGTGGCAATAACTTCGCCATGGTTTTTGACAACCATCATGCCATCACCGGTCACTTCGCCCACCTCGGCCCACGGCAAATCCCACTTGTCGAAAATCCGTTTTACCTCGTCCTCACGGCCTTTGTGGACGATGATGAGCATCCGCTCCTGCGATTCGCTGAGCAAGATTTCGTACGGCGTCATGTCAGGGGCGCGCTGCGGCACCTTTGCCAAGTCGATCTCGATGCCGGTCCCGCCGCGGGCCGCTGTTTCGCAGGTCGAGCAGGTGAGTCCGGCCGCGCCCATGTCCTGAATGCCCGCGACAGCGCCGGTGGCGAGCAGCTCAAGACAGGCCTCCATGCAGAGTTTCTCCATGAACGGATCGCCCACCTGCACCGCGCCGCGCTGTTGCTCGGCTGATTCCTCGGTCAAATCCTGCGACGCAAACGCCGCACCGGCCAAGCCGTCCCGCCCCGTCGCCGGGCCAACGTAAAAGACCGGGTTACCCACGCCCTTGGCCGCGCCCCGGGCAACTTGGCTATGCCGTAACACCCCGAGACTAAAGACGTTAACTAGTGGGTTCCCTTCATACGACGGGTCGAAATTCACCTCGCCCCCGACGGTCGGCAGACCGATGCAGTTCCCGTAATGCGAGATACCAGCGACCACGCCGCGAAACAACTGGCGCACCCTTGGCGAGTCGAGGCTGCCGAAGCGAAGCGAGTCCATGTTGGCGATCGGCCGGGCACCCATGGTGAAAATATCCCGGATAATCCCGCCGACACCGGTCGCCGCTCCTTGGAACGGCTCGACGGCGCTGGGGTGATTGTGCGACTCGAGCTTGAACGCCACGCCAAGCCCGTCGCCCATGTCGATCACGCCGGCATTTTCCTCCCCGGCAGCGACGATGATCTTGGGCGACTGTGTGGGGAAAGTCTTGAGCAGAGCGCGGGTGTTTTTGTAGGAGCAGTGCTCGCTCCACATCACGGAGAAAATGCCCAACTCGGTGAGATTGGGTTCGCGGCCGAGCACCTCGAGGATGCGCTCGTACTCCTCCGGAGTGATGCCGTGTTCCTCGATGACTTCCGGGGTGATCTCGGGCTCTGGCATCAAGTCAGTCGCCACGCTTGGCGCGCGGCGTCGAGTGGTGAAACGAGGTCATCAAGGGATCGGATTGCATCAATTCCGGTAACCGGTCGCGGCAAGATAGAGAGCCGAAAAACCGGATGCAAGTCCGCCTTGAAAATAGATGCCAAAAACAGAGAAGAATACTCCCTCTCCCAGCGGGAGAGGGGTGGGGAGAGGGAGAAAACAAACGAAGTTCAAGACTTCGCAGCAAACAAATCCATCTTCAAATATGGCGTCTTGAACATCTCCATTGTTTCACCCTCATCCGCCCTGCGGCCACCTTCTCCCTGAGGGAGAAGGAATCAAGTGGGACGCGATTGACTAAGTCTCGGCCTCGAACTTGCCAAGACGTGGGCGCTCACACAGGATGTGGCGGCGCTGCCATCGCTTGGCCAAGCGCCGAAAACAGCCTCATGAGCCGCTTCCTGCATTTTCCTGTTTTGCTTCGCATTTACCTGCTATCACTCGTCGCGGGCTTGCCCTTGGCCAAGGCTGTCGAGCCGACGAAGACTTTGCCGCTGCTGGTGCAACTCGAGGGCCAAGCGCTGGTTCCGTTTTTTCTCGAGCAAAAACAGGCCGGCCTTGACGGCGCTGCCCTCGGCCAAGCGATTCAACGCCAAGTCAGCCGCATCGCCGCCGAGCAGGACGCCTTGGCCAAGTGGCTCAAGGCCGATGGCGCCCGGGTGACACGCCGCTATTCGCGGCTGGTCAATGCCCTACGGGTTCGGATTCTCCCAGAGTCGAGGGCCACTTTGGCCAAGCGGGCCAACGTGAAAAGAGTCGAGCGACTTCGGGTGTACGAACGACTGACCGCGAAAAGTGTGCCCGCCATTGGCGCAAAAACGGTGTGGGGAACACTAACCACTGGCTTCGACGGCGCGGGCATGCGCATTGCGGTAATCGACTCCGGGCTGGACTATACGCACGCCATGTTCGGCGGTGCTGGTACGAAGGAGGCGTATCAATCCAACGACGCCACAAAAATCGAGGAGGGCACGTTCCCCACCGACAAGGTCGATGGCTGGGATTTTGCCGGCAAGGATTACTCCGGGGCAGATGACGTACCGTTGCCGGACGGCGACCCACTGGATCGCTCCGGCTACGGCCACGGCACCCACGTGGCGGGCATCGTCGCCGGGGTTGGCGTGACGAAACAGGGGCGTCCGTATGAGGGCGACTATTATGCGGGGCTGGACTACTCCGAGTTCCTCCTCCGGCCCGGCGTGGCGCCGAAGGCCAAATTGTTCGCGCTGAAAATTTTCGGCGACAACGCGCTGGGCACAACGAACCTCGTCCTCGATGCACTTGAGTGGTGCGCCGACCCCAATGCCGACAACGACTTTTCCGACCGCTTGGACGTGGTCAACCTCTCGCTCGGCTCCACGCTCGGCCTCGAGGAAAAACATGAGGCCGAGGCCGAGGTGTATACCAACCTCACGCGGCTGGGCAGCGTGATCGTCTCGGGAGCCGGCAACTCTAGCAACGACAATTTCTACCTCGTTGCCGCGCCGGGCGTGGAGCGCTCCGTTATCGCCGTCGGCTCGGCAAAACTCGTCGGCAAAACGTATCGCATGGCGGCGCACAGCGCGCGCGGGCCATCGGCGCCGCACAGTCTGCTCAAGCCGGAGATCATCGCGCCGGGCGAGTTGATTCAATCGGCACGGATGGGCACCGGCACCGGCACCGCGTGGTTTAATGGCACGTCGCTGGCCGTGCCGCACGTCGCCGGAGCGGCGGCCTTGGCCATGCAGGCGCACTCCAACTGGAGCGCCACCGAGATCAAGGCTTTGCTGCTCAACACGGCCAAGCCGTTGCTGCACGAAGACGGCACGGTCTATCCCGAGTCGCTCGCCGGAGCCGGTTTTCTAGATGTGGCCCACGCGGTGACCGCGACGGTGACGGCGATGGCGGAGGGCTCCGACGGGCTGACCACGCTGTCGCTCGGCGCGCTGGCCGTGGCCAAGCCGTGGGAGGAGACGCGGCAAATCCGCGTGACCAATCACGGTGACGCCGAAGCCAAGTTCGATCTGTTCGTCGAGGAAACGGTCACGGAAACCGGATTTGACATTGAGTTGCCGGTAAAAAAAATCACCGTCGCGGCCCAGTCGCACGAGTTGGTGCCGGTGCGTTTTCACGCCGACCCGGCGCAGTTCGATCGCACCGGAGATCCACTCACCCCGGCCAAGCTCAATGACCGCGCCCGGAGCTGGGTGTACGAGGTCAGCGGCAAGATCGTGCTGGCCAACGACACCGAGAAACTGCGCGTACCGTACCACGCCCTCGTCCGCGCCGCCGCCACGAAACACACCACCGAGAGCCGCATTGCGTTGCCGAACCGCAACCTCGTGTCGCTTGAGCTTTCGCTCGAGGGGGACTCGGCGCATCCGAAACCGCTCGTGTCGGTGTTCGAGTTGGCCGGTGTCAGCCCGCGCAATAATTTGCTCACCGACGCGGCTGACATCTCCGCCGATGTGCTGGCATTCGGCGTGGCGTCGGACTACCCGCAATCCGGATCAGTGGCGGAGACGACAGTTTATTTCGCCATCTCCAATGCCGGGCCGTGGACGAATCCGCACTCATTCCTGTACGATCCGCACCTGCAGATTGATACGAACTTTGATGGCTGGATCGACCACGAGCTGGCCAGTTGCAGCAACGGCGGTTTTATCAAAGACGACCTCACCGTGTCCGGCTACGCCGACGACGTGTTTCTCTCCATCCTCATCCGCGTGCCGCGTGCCGAGCGCGGCCTCGCCGACGTGGGCTACCTCAACGTCTTCCCGCCGGACGAGTTCGACACGGTGCCGTTCAACAACAGCGTGATGGTGCTGCCGATCCCGGCGCGCATGCTCGGTCTCGACGAGGAGAAAACGGACTTCGACTTTCGCGTGCTTACGCTCGGCGCGGAGCAGTACGGCTACCCCGAGATCGATCGCACGGAACTGATCCGCTACGACGTGACCAAGCCGGTCGTGCACTCGGCGTTCGGCATCAACGGCACCGTGATGTACGACGCCAACGAGCCGATCAAAATCGCCGTGGACCGCGGCTTGGCCAAGCGGGAAGGCCGACGACCCGCCGTGCTGCTGCTGCACCACATGAACACCGACGACCACAAACTGGACATCGTGCAACTCGACCTCGACGCGGATGACGCCGACGCCGACGGCGCGAGTGACGACGACGAACTCGCCGCCGGAACCGACCCAGCCGACCCGGACTCGGTATTCGCCATCCTGCCGGCTAGCCGGAAAACCGCGCTTGGCCCGGAGATCCGCTGGCACAGCGTAGCCGGCAAATCGTACCAAGTGCAGCGGGCCGCCTCGCTTGGCCAAGCGTTCGAGACCCTCCCCGGGTTGCTGCCAGCCACCCCGCCGCTCAATGTGTTCATCGACAAGACCGCCCCCAAGGAAGGGGAGCTTTTTTACCGAATCCTGAAACCGTGACCGGCGTCACAGCGTATGACCTTTGCCCAGCAGAAGGGCAGACTCTCTATTTTATGCAAAACCGTAACGCACTCCAGATTGACGAACAGGGGCGGATGACGCACCCTCGCCGCCTCATGTCCTTAAAAAAATTTATTTTGGGATTTGCCGCCTCGGCGGCGCTGCTCACGGCCAATGCCTCCGAAATTCCCAGCGGCGCGGTCACGCTCGAGCAGTGCATCCAACTCGCGCTCGAGAACAACCTAAGCCTCCGCATCACCAACTACCAGCCGCGCCTGGCCGCGCTGAGCCTGCAGGGGGCGTACGGTGCCTACGACCCGCGGTTCAGCCTCGGCGGCACGGATAGTTTTCGCGAGAGCAAGGGCCGCCAGAACCCGCTCGAGTTCACCATCCCCTCCAGTGAAACAGACTCGTTCCGGCACAACATCGGGTTGAACGGTGTGACGCCGTTCGGCACGCGGTACAACATCGGCCTGAACTCCTCGGAAACAATTGGCACCGACTCGCGAGATTTCCCGTTTGGCAGTTACGGCACCGGCTTTAACGCCACCATCACGCAGCCATTGCTAAAAGGGGCATGGATCGACGGCACGCGGATGAATATCAAACTTCAAAAACAACAGGTCGAGAATTCCTCCCTCACAGTCATACGGCAAATCACGCAGACTGTGTCCAGCGTCGAGCTCGCGTACTACGCACTGATCGCCAGCCGCGAAAATGTGAAAGTTGCCGAGGAGACACTCGCGTTGACGGAGCAAAATTTCAGCAACCAAAAACGGCGAGCAGAGGTCGGCACCTTGGCCAAGTCGCAGCTTCCCCAACTAGAGGCCGAGCTTTATTCGCAGAAAGCCTCGCTGCTCTCTGTCCAGAATAACTTCGCCGACAGCGTCAACACACTGAAGCGGCTTTTGACTGACGATTTCGGGGCCGTCCTAGCAACCGAGTTGCTGCCAGTCGGTGAGCTCAACCCGGTGCAAACAGTGTTCAGCCGGAACGACAGTTGGGACAAGGCGCTCACCCAGCGACCGGAAATTCTGCAAAGCCAAATCTCGCTGGAGAACGCGGACATTCGACTGCGATACAACAAGAACCAGCTTTACCCCCAACTGGATCTGCGGGCCACTTACGGGCTTTCCGGCACCGACAGTTCCGTCGTCAAGTTTAAGGACAAGACTCCGTTTGTTGAGAGTAGAGCCTCGTTCAATGATGCCTTTCGCGATATCCGCCGAGGCGACTACCCGAACTACTCGATCGGCATTCAGTTCAGCATCCCCATCCCCAACCGCTCGGCCCGGGCCAGCTACAAGACCGCCCAAGAGCAGAAGGAACAGGCGGTGTTGCAACACAAGGAACTGGAGCAGTCCATCATGGTCGAGATCGACCGGCTCATCCGCGATGCCGAATATCGGTTTGAGCAAATTACCGTGTCACGACAGGCGCGGCTCAGCAGCGATTTGGCTCTGCAAAACCAGACGAAACGGTACAACGAGGGCGCCATCGAGAATTATCTGGTGCTGCAGGCTCAGCGCGATCTCACCAGCAGACGTTACACCGAAATCAACGCAAAGGTTCAATATCTCATCGCACTCTCCCGCCTGGCTCAGGCCGAGGGCAGCACACTCGAGAACAACAACATCAACGTCGATTTCGAGGAGGAATAATCCCTCAATCTCCCTGCGCCTGACTGTTGGGGCTATTCCAGCGTGATGACGGCCGAAACGGGTTGATGATCACTTGGGTACTGCTTACTGTTATCGTATAGCACGATCTCCGCCTCGCTGGTTTTCAACGGTCCCTTGGCCAATACCCAGTCAATCCGGCGCCCCCCCTTTCGTACCTGCCTAAAGCCGTTCATCGTGTTCCATTCGGCGTTGATCGTCTTCTTCGCTGTGAGCAGTGTGTCCGCAAAACCGCCGTCCTTGGTCAGTGTGTCATAGGCCTGGTTCATCCCGGCTGAGGCGTTGAAGTCTCCCACCAATAAAATTGGCAATTGGGTTTTTAACGCAGCCACTTTCTTGTTTACCAGCAGAGCCGCCTTTTCGCGGGCCGGTTGTATGCGGTGGTCGAAGTGTGTGTTCCAAAAGTAGAATTCCTTTTTCGTTTTGCGATCGAGAAACCGAATCCACGTCACCATCCGCCGGTTGCTGTGCCCCCAGGTTGTCGAGGCGATCACGTTCGGCGTGTCAGACAGCCAAAAGTGGTCGTACTGCAAAATATCAAACCGCTCCGGCTTGTAAAAGATCGCCATGAACTCGCCCCTACTGCCACCGTCACGACCGGTTCCAAACCAGGTGTAGCCCGGGATCTTGGCATTGAGTTCCTTGAGTTGGTAAAACTTGCCCTCCTGTGTGCCGAAAATATCGGGGTTCGTTTTCTTGATGATGTCGGCCATGTGCGGCAGGCGATCCGGCCAGGCGTTGGGTTTGCTGTTGCTGGCATAGCGCAGATTGAACGTCATCACCTTCAGCGAATCGTCCGCGGACAAGCTTGGCTGAAGAAACAGGGCACCGATGATTGAGAGAAGCAGGGTTGCTCGCATGCGCATTGGCCTACGCGAACACTCCCCCGTCTGCAAGCGGGAAACGCCGCTTGGCCAAGTGCTACTCGGCTGCGAATTCCAGCCCGATGAACGCTGCACCAGCCCGCAGCCACAGCGGAATCGTGCCCAGACTGACCAGGGTGGTGACGATGGCCACCTGCGTGGCGACAACCGGGCTGCCGCCGTAAAGCCGGGCGATCAGAAGCGGGAAAATCGCTGAGGGCATTGCCGCCGCAACGAGCAGCACCTGCCGTAGCTCGGTCGAGCACGACAGCCACTTGGCTAAGGCGATCATCGCCAGCGGCAACAGGCCAAGCCGCAGCACCACACTCACCCAGCACACGCGGAACGACGACCGAAAATCACACTCGGCGAAGTGATCCTTCACCATCGCGCCGATGAGCAGGATCGACATAGGGATGCCGCAGAGGCCAAGCGTCTCGATCGTTTCGTTGGCCAAGACGGGAATGTACTCGTGCAGGCCGGTGGCATTCACCACGAGCGCGGCGACTACCGTCACCACCGGCACGTTGATCGCCTTTCGCAACCCGGTGCACAGGTCGCCATGCAGCAGCATCACACCGAGCGACCACATCGCCAGCAGCGTGCCGACGTTGAACACGAAGAGCACTCCGACCGCACTCTCACCAAACAGCGAGGCAACGAGGGGGATCGGTACGAATCCGAAATTAAACACGCCGATGCTGATGGCAAACGTGCGCCCCCTGGCATCGGTATTGCCTGTGGCGAACATCCGCACCAGCCAGCCAACGGACATGCCCAGGCCGATCGTAAAAAAACCGATCACCGGCGGCAGCCAGACGTTCTCCGGCTTGAGCAGCTCCGGATTGCCGCTGATCTTGCTGAAGGCGAGGCACGGCAGAAGCACATTCACCGATACTTTGAGCAGGCTATCGTCCGCCGCCTTGGTCAACCAATCCATCCGCCGCAGCTGAAAGCCAAGCAGTGCGATCAGAAAAACCGGCAACACCGCCGAGAGAACCTTAAGAAACTCAGCCATGATTTATCGCCTGGCCAAGCTAGGCGAGGATGGTTTGCGCGAGCGTCTCGAACTCGATGCGCTGGACGTGCCGCAACGGCTCGATCTCGGCCGGGTTGCCGTAGCGCACAGCCGCCTCGACGGCATCGACAAAGGCGAACGGATCCCAGTGGCCACCCGGGGCCAGGCGCTTGACCAAAGCCTCGTCGCCGGCGGTGTCGAGATAGTCGATCGCCTCGCTGGCCAGAGCGGGGAAACAGGGGTGATCGCCCACGCGGCGGAACCAATATTTTGCGTTCGGGTAATCAGGCTCGCGGCGGTGCATGATGCCGTGCAGGAAACTGCCGTCCGCCGAGCCAATATCCTGCGAAACGGTATGCGACTCGTCGAGATGATCATGCCACAGCAGCGCCGCCGCCTTGGCCAGGTCTGCCGACTCGCCGCTCAAACCAAGCGCACCCACCGCTTGGGCAAGCGCCGCGCTGGGCTGCGCTGACGACCTCACCTCCGGCCCAAGCCCCGGCAGGTTCCCGGTGTCGATTGCCTGCATAAACACCGTGAAGGCCGGGTTACTTGGCTGGCTCATTTTGTGGTTTCTCCGGCTCGGCGCTTTCCGTGGCGGCATCGTTCGCTACGAAAAGTTTGCCGACCTCCTCCACCGCCTTGTACGCCCCAATGAACATCATGCAGGAGGCGGCCAGGACCAGAAATCCCTTCCAAACAAGGCCCGGATGCAGGCGCCGATCCACCCGAGTCAGCAATAAATAAATGGACGCCAACGCCAAAAAAGGCAGCAACGCTCCCTGCGCAAACGCCCCCATGAACACCAGCGTGACCGGTTTACCGAACAGGGCGAAAATCACAAACGACAGCACCAGCAACACCACACAGCCGACTTTCACCATCGCGTGGCGCTCGTCGTCGGATGCGTACTGCCGGATGCCGAAGACCGGCACGGCATCGGCAAAAAGCCGGGCGTTGGCCGCCGTGGCGCCGAACACGGTTGAAAACAAAACGCAGAAGCAACCGACTTTGAACAACGCCGCGCCGGTAGGCCCGAAGGCGCTCTCGTACATTTTCGACAGCGTGTCAACCATGCCCGCGTCGCCGACCTCGAGGCCGGCGCTGTGCAGCGTCGCCGCGCCGAGCAGGTAAAACGCCACTGTCGCGCTCGTGTAAATGGCGCACGACACCCAGGCGTCCCAGCGCATCACGTTGAGCCAGCCCAGCGCACGGTCTAACCAGCCGACGGTGTTGTCGTTGTTGCCGGTGAACCGTGCGTAGCCTTTCTCAAGGCACCAATACGGATAATAAATCAACTCCGACGTGCCGACGCCAATGATGGCGAAGGCGCCGAACGCCGTCGAAAAATCTTTCGGCATCGAAAACTTCAGCCCGTCGGCGATGTCGCTGCCGCTGATGGCAAATTCTGTGAATTGCAGCGAACTCAGCGCCACACCGGTAAAGAGCGCGAATAGCACCACCATGCCGATGCACACACCCTCCACCAGCCGATACCTGCCCGAGAGCAGCAGCGCGATGCAGGCCAGCGCCACCGCGGCAATCAGCGCGAGATGCCAGCCGGAGTCGTCACTCACCATCAGGCTGGCGATGCCCCCCATCATTCCGGCCACCTGCATCGTCGAGCCGATGTACATGACCACCCAAAACCAAACCATCCATGAGACACGCAGTCGCGGCCCCGGCACGCTGTCCATCGCCTCGAGCGTTGTCTTGCCGTTGGTCACCGTGTAGCGGCCTAGCTCGATTTGAACAAATACCTTGATCAAACAGCCTAGGATGATGAACCACAGCATAGTGAAACCGACCTCGGAAGCTAGCGCTGGCGTGGCGATCAATTCGCCGGAGCCGACGATGGTCGCGGTGATGATCAGCCCCGGGCCGAGGTGCCTAATGATTCCCCGGAGGGTGGTGGGTGCGGGTTTGGTTTCCATCGGTTTAGGTTACGCTTGGTCAGGCGGCTCAGTCGAGCTTGGCCGGTTTCAAAACAATTTTGCGAATGGCCACCGGGCCGTGATCGCCCTGCAGCATCAGCGGGCCGGTCGGCTTTTCGTCGCTGAATGCCGCCCCGCGCGTCGGGCCGGTCACCTCGACGTTGTGGTGGATCAACTGACCGTTGTGGATCACTTTGACAAACTGGGCGTTCTCGATTTTTTTGCCGCTCTCGTCGAAGCGCGGCGCGCGGAACGTGATGATAAACTTCTGCCACTCGCCCGGCGGCTTGCTGGCGTTCATGATCGGCGCGGCACCCTCGAAACCGTTGCCGTTGGCCCAGCGCTGGTAGATGCCGCCGTTGTCGCCGTGGGTCAACTTGGCCTTCCCGTGGCTGTCGAGAATCTGAATCTCGTATCGGCCCTGAAAATAAATCCCGGAGTTCGAGTCTTGCGGCACCATAAACTCGATGGCCACCATCACATCGCCGTGCTCGTGTTTGCTGAACATGTTGCCGGTGCGGCCCTTGTCACCATTGACAAGCACGCCCTTGCCCTCAGCCAGCGTGAATGCCTTCGGGTTTTCCGGCGATGGCGCGGCGTTGCGCACCAACTTCCAGTCACCCAGCGGCGAGCGCCAACCGGCGAGCGACTTGCCGTTGCTGATGATGATGCTCGTCTTGAGCGGGGGCGGGGGCGGGGCCAATTGCGCCCGCGTCTGGTCAAGCGCGAGCAGGCCGCCCAAAAGCAGCAGGCCGCTCCTAGCCCAGCGCGATGGTTCGCTTGTGATGTCAAAAAAACTCATGCGGCTTCGGGACGGGATAGTATCGGGACAGCCGTCCGGCCGCAAAGCTATTCACCCTGCCAAGCGTTGTGGCGCGCCTTTTGGCATCACTGCTGCTTTTGTTTTTTTGAAAATTTGGCTTGCAAAGGCAGCGTCAAAAAATAGCCTCTGCTCCAGCCCCGTCCTGTGACGGGCAATTCACTTAGACTATATGATAAACCATAGCATCGGGGGCACGCTTTGAGTCGCCCCAAAGGAGGAAGGCGCCCGTATCGGGCACCACGGACGCGAGTAAACGGCAGGATTCGAGCCCGGGAGGTTCGGCTCCTTATGGATGATGGACAGCAACTGGGTGTGTTTTCCCTTCAGGACGCCATGCGGAAAGCCAAGGAAATGCGGCTGGACTTGGTGGAGATTTCACCCAACGCCAGCCCGCCCGTTTGCCGGATAACGGACTACGGGAAATATTCCTACGAGCAGAAGAAACTTCGCAAGGAGCAGAAAAAAGCCACCGTCACGGTCAAGATCAAGGAGATCCAGCTGCGCCCGAACATTGATCCGCACGATTTCACCTTCAAGCTGAACCACGCGATCGACTTCCTCTGCGAAGGCATGAAAGTCAAAGTGATCCTGCGTTTCCGCGGCAAGGAACTTCGCACGAAACACATCGGCGTGCAGACCATCGAGGCGTTCATCGAGAAGATCAAGCCGTGGGGAAGTTGTGACACCAAGCCGCGCGAAGCCGGCAGAAGCGTCATCGTCCTCATCAACCCGCAGCCCAAGGACCAACGGGCGCCTCACCCGAATCCCGAGGAGCGCGCCGTGGAAGTAGACTACGACGAAATCCGGCACGTCGAGGGTGCGGACATCAAAAAGCCCAACAACAGTTTTCGCAAACAGGCAATCGACAGCGCCAAGCTCCCGGCGAAAACCTAACCTGGCAACACGCCGCGTTTCTCGAGCATCTCCGCCATCACGCGGTCCATCATCAACTCCGCCAACGGCTGGGTGGCGTCGTCGAGATTGCCGTTGGCTTCCTTCAGCTCTGCAGCCGTCACTGCTTCGTCCCGCCCACGCTTGGCCAACAGCGACTCCACCGCAGCCAGCGCCGACTCGATCGCCCCACGCTGATCATCCGCTAACTCACCGCCGAGCGACTCCAGCCCCTTGCGCGTGGCGGTCACCGTCTGCTCGGCGCGCAGCTTGGCCTCGATCCAGCGCCGTTCCTCAATGTCGTCGAACGCGTGCTCGACGGATTCCTCGATCATTTGCTGCACTTCGGCGTCATCGACCTCCACGGCGGAAGCCATCTCGACGAGCTTCTCGTTGCCGGTTTTGATGTCTCGCGCGAGCACATGCAAAATGCCATCGGCGTCGATCTCGAACTGCACGCCCACCTTGGCCACGCCCTTAGGCTGCGGCTCGAACTCGAGCGTGAACCGCCCCAGGCTCCAGTTGTCCGCCGCCTTTTCACGCTCACCCTGCAGCACGTGGATGAGCACCTCCTTTTGGTAGTCGGCCACCGTCGTGAACGCCTCGCCACGCTTCACTGGGATCGTCGTGTTGCGTGGGATGAGTACGTTCATCAACCCGCCGAACGTCTCGATGCCCAGCGAAAGCGGCGTCACGTCGAGCAACAGCATGCCGCTGAAGTCGCCGGACAAAATCCCCGCCTGAATCGCCGCGCCCAGCGCGATCGCCTCGTCCGGATTCTGCGAAGTGTTCAACTCCGGCCCGCCGCCGCCGCACCCAAACACTCCCGAGGCAAACTCACGCACGAGCGGCATCCGCGTCTGTCCGCCGACGAGGATCACCTGGTCAAGATCGCTGCTGGCCAGGCCGGCGTCGGCGAGCGCCTTGTGGCAATACTCGCGCGTGCGTGCCACGACCGGCTTGGCCAAGCGCTCGAGCTGTTCGCGTGTCAGTGTGTATTCAAAACTAAATTCCGGCGCCAAAAACGGCAGCGCGATCGCAACCTCGTTTTCCGTGGACAACCGCGCCTTGGCCTCCTCCGCCGCCTCGGCCAAGCGCGCCCAAATCGCCGGGTCGGTGGCGGCGCTTGGCCCGCCCGCTTGGCCAATCTGCTCCGCCAAATGCTCGATCAGCACGCGGTCGATATCGTCGCCGCCCAGCCGCGTGTTGCCGCAGGTGGCCAGCACTTGAAACACGCCCTCGTTCAACTCGAGAATCGAGAGGTCGAACGTCCCGCCGCCGAAATCGTACACGGCTACTTTCGATTTTTCCTTCAGCGAACCCAGCCCGTAGGCCAGCGCGGCGGCGGTCGGCTCGTTGATGATGCGCTCGACCCGCAGCCCGGCCAGCTCGCCAGCATTGCGCGTGGCGTTGCGCTGGGCGTCGTTGAAATAGGCCGGCACCGTGATCACCGCCGCCTCAGGCCGGTCAATCATCCCCTCTGCAGCAATCGTCCGGAGCGCCTTGAGAATCTCGGCGGACAACTCCTCCGGCGACCAGTCGCGACTGTGCAGCGGCACCGCCACCGGCCCGCTGCCCTCGGCGCGAATGGCGTACGTCGACGCGGCGGCGGTTGAATCCACCTCGTCGCCCCGGCGTCCCATGAACCGCTTGATGGACGTGACCGTCGTCTCCGGGTGCGCCACCCGCCCACGCTTGGCCTCCCAGCCGACCACAGGTTCGCCGTCCGCCGCGACACGCACTACCGACGGCGTCAGCCGCCGCCCCTGGCCGTCCGCTAGAACCAGCGGAATGCCGGACTCCACAATCGCCACCAGCGAGTTGGTCGTGCCAAGGTCAATGCCAATAATCTTACCCACCGCCCAAAACCTGCCATGCCGCCACCGCCCCGGCACGCCAATTCACCCGCCGCCGCTCCGGCGTTGGCTTGCGCTTGGCCAAGCGTTAACGTTGCTGCCGATGCGTTGGGGTTGTCATTTGGGTTTTGTGCTGCTGCTGACTGGGTGTGCCAGTTACGAGAGCCAGACCGGGTCGTTTCGCGGGGCGTGGAACGGCGGCAGCATCGGCCAAGCCGCGCAGATCGCCAGCCGGGAGGCCGGCAAACGCAGCGACTCGCGGGATGCCGTGGTGTGGTTTCTCGAGCAAGGCGCGGCGCTCCGGGCTGCCGGCCAGTTCGCGTCCAGCAACCACGCATTCGAGCAGGCAGAAAAGCGGATCGCGTTTTACGACCGGCAGGCCAAGTTGCGGCTATCGAGGGAGGCCACCGGACTGCTGACCAACCTAGCCGCACTACCGTACGAGGGGCGCGGCTACGATCGGGTGATGCTCAACACGTACCAAGCGCTGAATTATTTGCAGCTTGGCCAAGCGGAGACCGCCCTCGTCGAGCTGCGCCAGGCGCATGCCGAGCAGGATGCCGAAGTCGTCCGCAACGCCCGCCGCATCGTCGCCGCGCGCAAGTCCGCCGGGGAATTCGAGCGGGCCATCCGCGGCGCGAAGCTCGACGAGCTTCAGCCGGACATCGCGCTGGACTACGGGGCGTTCGTCAACCCGTTCACCGACTTTCTGCACGCGCTCTGCCTGTGGAACCTTGCGGCCGACGGCCGGGAGAATGCGCTCGTCTCGCTCAGACGCATTTACTCGACTCTGGGCGGGCCGGGGTTTCTCTCCGACGAGATCGGGATGGTCGACCGCATCCTCGGCGGCGCGAAGTATCCCAACCTGACGTACGTCATCTTCGAGACCGGCGTGGCGCCGATCCGCCGCGAGGTTCGGCTCGACGTGCCGTTGTACGACAAAAAAGTGCCGTACGTCGCGGCGGCATTCCCCCGGCTTCAGCGCCGGGGTCGCTCCACTCACGCGCACGTTGCCATCGGCGGGACCAAGCGCGAGGCCACGCTGATCTGCGACATGGACGCCGTGGTCGCTCGTGACTTTCGCACCGGGCTGCCGGCGGTGATTTTCCGTACGCTGGCCGCATCCGCCGCAAAGGCTGCCGTAGCAAAAAAAGCTCGGGAGGAAGCCGGCGATCTCGGTGCCTTCGCCGCTTTTTTGTATCAAGCCGCTGGCGCGCAGGCCGATCTCCGCACGTGGACCACGCTGCCAAAGGAGTTCCGTGTTTGCCGTGTCGAGACGCCGAGCGATCGCAAGCTGGCGCTGCTCGTTGGCCCGCAAAAAAGCGAGGTGACGGTGAATACCGGCCGCGTGAATGTGGTCTGTGTCAAGAGCTTCGCGCCGGGAGTGCCCTTGAAGATTCAGCAATTTCGGCTAAAATAAACCGCAGACATGAAACCGCTTGTCAAACTCATCACCGCCGCCATGCTGCCAGCGCTCGCGCTGGGCTGTGCCACTGCCAAGTACGTCGATCACAATGGACGCGACAGCATCGTCAACGTGGGCCAAATCAACACGCAGGACTGGATTCGCGTGGCCGACGAGCTGACGCAGTCGTTGCTGCTCTCCGGCGCGATTCAGTCAGTCGCCGGCAAGCCCAAGGTGCTGATGATCGGCCGCATCAAAAACAACACTACGCAGCACATCGACACCGACAGTTTGATGAAAAAAATCCGCGTGGCGCTGAACAAAGGAGGCCGCGCACTGACGACCACGGCCGTCGGGCTTGACGGCCCGGAGGACGAGTCGTCCAAGGCGGTGCGCGAACTGCGGGCCGACGACGAGTTCAATCAGGCAACCATCCCCGGCAAAGGCAACCTCGTCTCGCCTGACTACAGTCTGTCCGGCAAAATTATCCAAAACAACGCACGCGCCAGGCGTGGTTTGCTTCCAACAATCAGGCAGTCCGAGTTTGCCTTCCAACTTTCGCTGACCGACCTAAAGACCGGCTTGGCCGTTTGGGAGGAGGAGAAACTCATCGTCAAGCAAGGCTCCCGCGCCGCCGTCGGCTGGTAGGCCAGGCGCTTGGCCAAGCGCAAAAAACTTTCCGAACGCCCCACTCGCGGTGATACTCCGCGTGCCTTCGGGGCAACATTATGGATTGGCATTTCCGCTCACGCTCACACCACTGCGACGACTGCGAAACCGCGTTCGAGGACAAGCAACCGTACCACACGATTCTCTTTCGTGGCATGGAGAGCCTCGAGCGCCGGGACATCTGCCCCGGTTGCTGGGAGCAAAAACACAAGACTGAGCCCGGCGCGATGGGCGGCTATATTTCCCATTGGCAGGGCGTTTACGAGGTGCCGCCACCACCGCCCCCGGAGGCGATTCAAAAGGACAACGCCGAGACGCTGCTCAAGAAATTGATCGAGCAAAACGACCCCGGGCACACGGAGGCCTGCTTCATTCTCGCCGTGATGCTCGAGCGCAAGCGCGTCATCAAAAACAAGGATCAGGTTCGCAACGAGGACGGCGGCCGCATTTTGATCTACGAGCATACCAAGTCCGGGGACGTCTTCACCATCCTCGATCCCGCGCTGAAGCTGGCCGAGCTTGGCGACGTGCAGGCCAAGGTCGCCGAGCTGCTCGAGTACGGTCTCAACCCGCCCTCAGCTGACGAAGCCACCGGGGAACCCGAGCCGATCGCTGCGGCCGTGGACGAATCGTGACCCAAGGCGTGACTGACTTGCAGGCAATACAGCAGACGCTCGGTCACAAATTTCGTGATGTGAGCCTGTTGCAGCTCGCCATCACGCACCCCTCGGCTTCCGGCAACCAGTCGAAGCCGTCCGACGACAACCAGCGGATGGAATTTCTCGGCGACGCTATTTTACAGACGGTGATCTCTGAGGCGCTTTACCGGCTGCACCCCGAGAAGGACGAAGGCCACCTGACCAAGGCCCGTGCCGGGTTGGTCAACGGCACGTCGCTGGCGGCCAAGGCCGATACGCTTGGCCTCGGGCAGCACCTCGTTTTGGGCCGGGGCCAG
>JABGZB010000202.1 GCA_018674955.1 Verrucomicrobiota bacterium
GCGCGCGTGGCGGAATTGGTAGACGCGCCGGATTTAGGTTCCGGTTCCCTCGGGAGTGAAGGTTCGACTCCTTTCGCGCGTACCATCTTCAATCGACTCCTTGTTTTCAGTGGTTAAGTCAGTTCGTCAACAAAACGAACGACATGAAAAACAAGACCACAAAACAGGGTTGTGCCGGTAATTGTGCCGGTAAATCTTCAAACAACGGCTTAAAGACGCCGAAATTCCAGAGAGTAAAAGATTCAAAAGGTAAACCTATTCGGGGTGTTTGGATTCGGGGCAAACAATTTTACGCCCGACTCTTCATCGACAACGGATCGGGGCAAAAGATTGATCGTCGTGTGCCTCTTGAAGCGAAGACAGTTCAAGATGCAAGGCGTGAACTTGAGCAGCTTAAGTTTCTAGGTAAAACCTCAAATCTTTCGATTCGTCAGTCTCAACCATTCAACTCATTTCGTGATCATTATTTGGATTCGATTGCCAATATGAAAAGAAAGCGAACCTACGACTCAGAGAATCAACATCTCAAACAATGGAGTGCTTTCTTTGGCAACTTGCCGATCCATCAGATCAGTCGAGAAAAGATCATCAAATACCGAATATTAAAAATCAAAGGAGGCTGGACAGGCCGAACCGCCAATCTCTCCATCACCATCCTCAACAACCTCCTCAACCATGCCAAAGACAATGGCCTGATCAAAACACTCCCAACCACCGGCCTAAAGCCCATCCGATGGAAACCCAAAAAACGCCCCCTGTTCGCTCCGGAACAAATCGAGGCACCTATAATTGCCATGCGACACTCCAAAACTGCAAACACGGGCAGCTTCTGGCCGATTACGTGCGCCTCATGAAGACCTGTGGTTCACGAGCAAGCGAAACGCTCCGCCTCAAATGGTCTGACCTCGATTGGGACAGGAAACAACTGATCATCGGTTCAGATGGGCTCACTAAAAACCATGAGTCCAGGGTGGTTGATTTCAACCCGGCATTGGAAACACATCTGCTGGACATGAACAATCGGCGCAATGGTTCTGCCTATCTTTTTCCAAGCCCAAAATCACGAACCACAGATAATCCTACCAAAACTCTTAAAGGAGTACTCCACAAAGCCCGAGACATTGCCGGTGTGGAAGGTTTAGGCTTCCACGATTGCCGCCACTACTTCATCAGCCACGCCGTAATGAGCGGTATCGACTACATGACCATTGCCCGATGGGTGGGCCACAAGGACGGAGGAGTTTTGATCGGCCGGGTTTATGGTCACTTGAATGATGAACATGCCCGTCGGTCAGCAAGGAAGTTGAAGCTCGAATGAATGGCTGGACTAAAGTTAGTCATGCCTATTTTTTCTGTCCTGTAAGATACCAACTAAAAACCTATCCAACTGAGCCCAAACTCCACCTAACCGGCTCAATCCTTCCCTAAATCAGTGGATCAAGTGGGTCTATCTTGTACTTCTTTGAAATAAAAAAATAATAAAGAGCCCTTGGAGTAAGCGAGAAGTCAGAATTAGCCCCACTTGATCTACCGGCTGGTCGCTATGGGCTTAAGATTTGGAGGCTCAGGTAATTCCCCAACCACGCCTACCGCCCCATCCCTCACCTTGACCCGGCGCTTCGCGCCCGCCTACAATCACCCCTGCAACGCTCCGACCTGAAGCCCACTACCCGAGCCAAAATCGAGGCAGACCTTAAAAAACCAGAACCCAATGCCCCCGGAGATTTTCGCCAGCTACTCCCGAGAAGACCAAGCCCAGGTCTTCCCCATCGTGGACAAGCTCCGTGAGCGGGGCATCAACATCTGGATCGACCAAGAAGGCATCCACGGCGCAAAACTCTGGAGTCAGGAAATCGTCAACGCCATCGAGAGCAGCAAAGTCTTCATTCTCTTCGCTAGCACCAAAGCCTTCCACTCCAAGAACGTCACCAAGGAACTCGCTCTAGCCTCCGAATCCGACAAACACATCCTGCCCATCTTCATCGAGGATGCCGAAATCCCGGCAGCCATGAAATACCAGTTGGCCGGCATCCAGCACTTAGTCCACGAACAAGGACAAACAGACCAGACCGCCGACAACATCCTACGCACGCTTGGAAACCTAGACATCCAGTCTACCGAACCCCAACCGACGCCCTCACAGCCATCCGCAACAAAGCCTGCTTCCAAAACCCTGCTGATTGCAACCGCCCTAGTCATCGCGTTGCTTGCCTTGATTTACGTCTTCAAATCGAGCACACCAACGATGGGAAACCCCGTCGTAACTCAACCCGAGGCAAAACCGCTAGACAAAAATCGTATTGTTGTTTTGCCGTTCAAGAACATCGGCACCGCCGGTGAAAACGATCACATCGTCGAAGGCATCGTCGATGACTTAAATACGATGCTATCAAAGGTGGACGGTCTGAAAGTAATCGGCTCAGTTTCCGCTAAAACATACAGAGGTAGCGAGATGCCACCTACAGAGATCGGTCAGGAACTTAACACCGGCACTCTGATTCAAGGCAGCATTCAAAAAGCCGGGGAGCAACTGAAAATTAACGTTAAACTTATCGACGCCAACAGCGGCGAGATTAGTTGGGCTGAATCGTATAATGGCAATGAAACCGACCGCTTCGCACTCCAAAGCCAGATCGTCAAGTCCGTAGGCAAGAATCTTGACGGCATTGTCATCGACGAATCCAAAATCAACGACCTGAAAAAAAGCGGAACTACAAATCCCGAAGCTTACGATTTAGTGCAACGAGCCAAAATACTACTGTTTGATGGCAACTCTAAAGCTTCCACAAAGAAAGCTGTCGATCTTTATGAACAAGCCGTCCAATTAGACCCAGACTATGCAAGCGCATATGCAGGACTTGGAAAGGCGCATTATTACACCAGTGGCACGAGTATTGAAACTCCAAGAGTCGCATTCTCCAAATCTAAAGCTGCTTATGAAAAGGCACTAAAGTTAGATCCAAAAAACTCAATGGCTTTGGCTGGAATGTCAGATATTTCATTATTCTTGGACAGAGATTTTAAAAAATCGAAGCAACTCTTGGATTTGGCCTATAATCCGGAGTCAAGTAGGTCAGAGGTTATAAGAAGTTATACTTTATATTTGGAATCTCGTGGGCGTTTCGAGGAAATGGCTACTGCCACTTTGAAGGGCATTGAGTATGATCCGAAATCACCAAAGCTCCATCAAGTATACGCTTGGGTTAATTACTATCTTGGAAATCTAGAATTAGCTGACAAACATTCTAAGATTGCCTTATCTCTAAGCCCTTCCTTTCAGTGGGCACTACATTTACGTTCTATCATTTTGATGGATAGGGGAAAATTCAAAGAAGCTGAAAGTATGTTGATCCAAGGAATCAAAGATGATCCTAACAACCCAGTTTCAATCATGTCTTTAGGAGTTGTGTACTGGAAGTGGAACAAAAAACTGGAATCTGAAGCTCTATTGCTAGACTTGCTGCACAGAAGCCACTTTGAATATATTAAGGGTGATATTATATCAAGATTCTACGCAGCGATTGGAGATAAAGATAAAGCCATACAATGGATTAGAAAATCAGATGAGCTTAGGGAAATGAGTTTTATGATCCTGCACCATCATCCTTGGATTAAAGACCTTCATAATTCAGATGATTTCAATAAGATCTACAGAGAGGCAGGGCTTTTTGAAGAATTGTTCCAATATCGTATGGATCAATAATGCCTTTAACCTAAAACGAATGGTAGAGTGTTGTTTTATTAGTTATGGCTTCACTGAATGAGATTATATTTAGGATTGAGCCTTCCACATTCGTATAGAGAATACTTTTCACATTATGAAACACCTCCTACTCACAACAATCGCAGCCGTGGTTCTGGTGGGGTGCACCACAACGAAGCACCCAGAACCGCCGACAGTCAAGGCACCAGACATCTCAATTCACGAGGCTGCCTATACAGGAAACATTGAAGCGGTTAAACAGCACTTGGCTGCTGGAACGGATGTGAATGCGAAAGCCGCGCGTGGATGGACTCCTTTGCATAGTGTGGCATTCAAGGAAATCGCCGAACTACTCATCACCAAAGGTGCGGATGTGAATGCGAAGGATAAGATTGGCGGAACGCCTTTACATCTTGCGGCTCATAGCGGTCAAAGGGAAATCGTCGAACTGCTTATCGCAAACGGTGCGAATATGAATGCAAAAATAGCGGTAGGTAAATGGAAAGACCAAACATCACTATCTATGGCCATCCAAAATAACCAAACCGAAACTGCCGACCTCCTCCGCAAACACGGCGGCAAGACGGATGAAGAATTGCAGCCGCCCAGTCAATTGCTCCCAATCCCGGACAAACTTGTGGTCCTGACCTTCGACGACGGCAACAGGTCCGACTTCGCCAGCGTCCCCAAGGTCCTCAAGAAGCACGGATTTGGAGCAACCTTCTATGTCACCGAGGGATTGGGCTTTCTCAAGAACCCGCAGAACTATCTCTCCTGGGAGCAGATTCGGCAACTCCACGAGATGGGCTATGAGATTGGAAACCACACCCAGCATCACCGCAACGTCAGTCACTTGAAATCAGAGGAGTTAGCGGCATCGCTCGCACACATCGACAAGCGTTGTGCTGAAAACAAAATCACCAAGCCGGTGACTTTCTGCTACCCTGGGTTTCATAACAATTATGCCTCCGTGAAGGTATTGGAGAAGCATGGTTTTCTTTTTGCCCGACGCGGCGTGGGGCCCGAATACAAAGACCCCGGTAAAGGAGCGAGAGGTCCAGCCTATGATCCCAAAGTTGACGATCCGCTCCTTGTTCCCACCACCGGCTACGCAGGACCCGATTGGAAAATGAAAGACCTCAAATGGGCGATCGATCAGGCCGAGGACGGAAAGATCACCGTGCTCTGCTTTCACGGCATTCCCGCCATCGAGCATCCCTGGGTCAGTACTGACCTCAAAGATTTCGAAAAGTACATGCAGTATCTCAAGGACGAAGGCTGCACCGTGATCGCCATGCGCGATCTCGCCAAGTATGTTAATCCGAATCACCGCCCCCATAAAGCAGACCCATACCAACCGGTTCGCAAACGTGTCGGGGAAATGAAGAGAAAGGCTTCTAAAAAGGAATAGATCAGATACCAATTCCTTATTCTAAGACCTATTGTTCGATGTTCATCGTTTTTGGTCATAAGGAAGTCGTTGAACTACTTATCGCTGTAGGCGCGGGTGTGAAAGTGAAGGATAAACCGGGCAGAACAACGCTAGATCTGGCCATGGACAACCTCACCTTCGATGAAGCGACAATTCCCGAGCCCTTTTCAGCGGCCCTGCTCGGCGTGGAAGGTATTGCCGTGCTACTGTACCGTCGCCGCAACTAATAGAAACCTCAAGAGACGGCTAACCGACGATGAAAACAAGAACCCAATTCCTGCCTCTCGCCGCGCTTGCCGGCCTTGCAATCGCCACGGGCTCCGCCGGTGCCTCGACGACCCTCACGGGCGTAGTGCCCACCGCCACCAACAGTGCTGTTCCCGCCGACCACGGATCGAACGCGCTAGCAACGCCGACCATCGCACTCAATTGGGCTGGAAATTGGGACCAGTACACAAACTGGGACGGCCGCGGCGATGCCTACCAGATCGAAAATGCATCCGTTGCCTCTCCGATCGAAATTGTTCTCACTCCGGATCCCAGCTACGCCGTGAACCTCGTCTCCTTCGATCTCGATGAATGGGTTGGAGGTGGAGACACGTCTCTGAACTGGACTATCTCCGGCGGCACCAGCGGTACCCTAGCCTCCGGCACCTGGGATGATTTCAGCATCGCCAACGACCCTACCGACGCCGGCGGTCGCTCGACGATCAGGCCGAATGTGACCGGCGCCGACCGCGAGGCACTGACGCTCAGCTTCTCTCAAACCAGTGGGTCTGGAACCTATCTGGCCATGGACAACCTCACCTTCGATCAGGTCCTCCCGGCCCCCGACACCACCCCGCCGACCGTGCTCGACATCATCGATGACAAGAGTGGCGGGCCCATCCTCGATACCGAGACGGTGGTCTACACTGTGACCTTCAGCGAGGTGATGAATGCCACGACGGTCGATGCCAGCGACTTTGAGAACGTGGGCAGCCCCGCCGCCACGATAGACAGCGTGACCGCCACCGGGAATCCTGTCGTCTTCGAGGTGACCGTCTCGCCCGAAAGCGGGGCCGGGACGCTGCAGTTGCAGATCAAGTCCGGTGCTGACATCCAGGACCCCACGGGAAACGCGCTACTCACCACGCCGTTGATCGCGGACAGCGAAGTCATTGTGATCAGCGTGTATATGGGGCTAACGCTGGAAATAAGCCCCAACGGCCGCAACTTTGACTTCTCCTGGTTCAGCGGGACGGACAAGTACTACGACCTCTTAAGCAGCACGGATCTTGCCACCCCGCCTTCCACTTGGCCGGTCTACGAAGATGGTGTTACCCTCTACGAGAACATCGTGCCATCTGGCCTCACTGGCGGATGGACTGTCCAGTCGAGCGTGCCCTGTAATGATCCTCGCCGCTTTTTTGTGCTACGAGAGAAGGATCTGGAGGGTCGCATCCTGCGCGTGCTCTCTTGGAACATCTGGTCGGCCGATGCCAACTATGCGAAGATCAACGAAGTCATCCAAACCACCGGTGCGGATGTCATAGGCTTCCAGGAACTCGGCAGAGTGGGCTCCGTCGTCAGCTCGCTGGAAACGGCCACCGGCGAAGACTGGCATTCACATGGAATGATAATCAGTCGCTTTCCCATCATCGGCACCAGTGGTTTAGGAGCACTGATCCAGATCACCCCGGAACAGACCGCCTGGGTCTTTAACGTGCATTTCGCACCGTATCCCTATCAGCCTTACGATCTTCGCGACGGGAGGCTGGCCCAGAACGAGGCAGTGGTGGTCGCCGCGGCTGAAAGCGTCCGTGGTGGTCAGGTGGACTCCCTGGTAACCGCCATCACCAACAACGGTGCGATGGATGCCGGCGTGCCGGTATTCGTGACGGGCGACTTCAACGAGCCCTCCCATCTCGACTGGACCCAGGAAGCCGCCGATGCCACCGCCCGCCCGTATGATCTGAAGGTCGAGTATCCCACCTCAAAAAAGATGACCACCCTCGGCCTCGGCGACGCGTTCCGCACGGTCTGGCCCGACGAGGTCGCACGCACCGGCTACACCTGGACGCCCGGCACTCCGCCGCCTAACGTCGGTGCCACCGAAGTTCACGACCGGATCGATTTTGTCTACTACTGGGGAACCGGCGTGACGGCCATCGACGCGGTGACCGTCGGGATCGACGACACGAATCCGAACACGGACATCGCCATCACCAGATATCCATCCGACCACCGAGCAGTTCTGGGCACCTTCTTCCTGCCGGAAGCCAGCGAGTAGGAACCGGACATCACCATCATGACCGCCACCTGATTTCCGACAAGTTTTTCGTGGACGCCGAGGTGACGTAGTCCTGACAAAACCGATTCCAAAGGCCTCGCTAAAAGCCCGTGGCCCATGCGTGGCGAGAATGCCCGGTATACAGATCTTGCTTCTGAGGACCTCCTCCGCAACCACGGCGGCAAGACGAGTGCAGAATTGAAAGTTGAAGTCAAATGACATGAATCCCGCATTTTTCAAATGGGCAAATTGAACAAAAAAGAATACAAGTTTCTCCCTGCATTCTGGTTAGTAACAGTCATACTGGCTATTGTTGTTGGTTTAAGTTATGCGAATCGAATCAAGTATAGTAA
>JABGZB010000203.1 GCA_018674955.1 Verrucomicrobiota bacterium
AGATGAAACGATCATGAACCCGAGGGAACTTTTTTGGCTCAGCGGCTTGGCTGTGGTGCTGGCAATCGCCTGCGTCGCTGACGGGCTGTTTTCGTCGGGTGCCGATAAGACGCTTGGCCAAGCGGAGCGTCTTTTCCCGGAGTTAACCGCCGGGGCGATCGACTCGTTCGCCGTCACTCGCGGCGACACGACGGTTACCGCAAAAAAAACAAACGGCCAATGGCGAGTCGCCGATCCCGATTACCCGGCGCACCCCGAGCGCATCGCGCTCTTGGCCAACCGACTTGCCAAACTCACTGTCAGTCAAAGGATTGCCGAAACCGAGTGGACCGAGACCGGCAACGAAAAAACGTTCGGCCTCGACGAGGCCAAGGCGCTCGTGAGCTGGAACAGCGCCGGCCCGGAGCAGTCGCTTGAGGTCGGCTCGGCGGCGATGTTTGGACGGCAAACTTACGTGCGCTTGCCCGGCACGCGGGATGTGATTTTGGCCGACGGCGACTTGGCTAACTGGGTGCCACGCAACGCTGATGACTGGCGCGACCTGCGGCTCGTGCCGAAAGATCTCGAGTTTGATCGACTACGGTTTTGGGGCCAAAGCCGCACGGTCGAGCTGGCCAAGGGCGGCGACGGCGCTTGGCGAATGGAACTGCCGGTTGACTCCGCCGCCGATCAAATGGTCATCCGCCAACTGATCCAGCGGATGCAACTCGCCCGCATTGTGCAAGTCGACGCTGCTGCCGGCGAAGCCGAACCGGCGGCGACCGTGCGCTTGGCCAAGGGCGACGACGCGGTCATCGAGTTGGAGTTTCGCAAACCGGACGACGAAGAGCCGACTGTGTTGGTGAAACATTCCGAGCGCGGCACGGTGGTGATTCAGGACGACGGGCTGCTGTCGTTGCTGCGACTGCCGCACGATCAGTTCCGCGAGCACGCTGTTTTCCGTCGACCACTACACGAGATCACCTCCGTCACCGTGGACACGATCAACAAATTCACCGTCGCCAAAAAACCGGACGGTGCCTGGCAGGTGACCGAGCCGAAGCAGTTTCTCGCCGACACGATGCTCGTCAGCGTCATGCTTACCAACCTTCGCAATGCGCAGATTGTCGACTTCATAAAAGACAATGCCATCGCCGATGATTTCGAAAAAAATGGTCTCGCCAACCCATGGCTGAACCTCGAGATCAACGGCACTTCAGTCGGCGGTGACCGGTGGAAAGAGTCGATCGCGTTTGGCACGGTGGACACGAGGCGCGCCGCCGCCCGCGCCAATGGTGAGCCGACGATCATCGGCCTCCCCCGCGAGCAGGCGATCCTGCTGCCCAAGGAGGCGTTCAAGCTGCGGGAGCGCCGGCTGTGGTCGTTCGCCACCAACCAAGTCGCCGGTGTCACCATTCAATTGGACAACAAGCCGACGCAATTCGTGCGGCTGCCGAACTCCACTTGGCGCTCGGCCGACAACGAGGAGCTCGACCAAATCCAGTCCGCGATGCTGGAGGAAACGATTTACCGGATGGGCGTGCTGTCCGCCATCGGATGGGTGGCCGAGGGCAAGCCGGCGATGGAGGCCACCGGCATCAAAATTGGCGCAAACCAACTCACCGCCGAGGTGGACACAGCCGACGGCCCGAGGCAGTTCCGGCTGGAGCTCGGCAACAAGGGCCCGCTTGGCCGCACGCGGGCGATGACCGGCCAATACGGCACGCCGACCATCTTCTCCGCCCCGAACGAGTTCACCAACATCTACTTCGCCGCCCTCCAAACCCTCGGCTTGGCCAAGCGTTAGTTCAACTCGTTGCGCTTGACGGTGTGCTGGAACACCTGCTCGCCGTCGATGGTGTGGATGCGGTAGGTTGCGGTCGGGTCGGCGGCGGTTGTGTCGAAGTCCACGGTGCCGAACGACTGCTTGGCGTTGTACGAGAAGATCGCCGCCTCCATCGTCTTGTGGACGTGCTGGTTTGTCAGGCGGCTGCTGTTGAATTCGTACAGCGCGTAGTCGTCGGGCCGGTCGATTTTCCAGAGGTCGGAGCGGTGGCGGTCGGCGCTCATCAGCACGACGCCCTCGATTTTGTTTTCAGTGAGGAACCTGAATATTTCGTTCCGCTCTTTTTTGAAACCGCTCCACGTGTCCCTGCTGTCGCCCTTGGCCTTGAACACCCACGGCACTGGCGAGATCAGCACCTTGAATGTGCCGCGTGATTTCTTGATCGTGCTGAGCAGCCAGCGTTTTTGCGCCGGGCCGAGCATGCTCGGCTCGCCCTTGGTTTTCTTCGGGTCGGTGCGGTAGTAGCGGCCGTCGATACAGATGAAATGGACGTCGTTGATATAGGTGTCCCACCAGATGCCCGGTTGCTTGTCGCCACCGCCGTAGCCCGGATTTACCCAGTTGTCGCGGAAGATTTCGTAGACCGGCCGCTTCCAGCTTGGCGACTCAATCTCCGGCCCGCCGAAGCAGTCGTTCGTGCCGAAATCGTGGTCGTCCCAAATGGAAAACACCCCCAGGCCGGCGACGAGCGAGCGGTATTCGGGGCGCGACTGGCGGCGGTAGTAACAGTAGTGGTGCATGTCCATCACGTTGGTGTTGTCGATGTACGCGTTGTCGCCGAGTTGGAACAGCGCCTCCGGCCTGGTCGCGGCGATGGTGTTCCAAACATGCTCATGCTGCGGCACAAATCCGGCGCCGCCGCCGAAGGCCAGGCGGAACTTCCCGGCCTCGCCGCTCTTGTTGAACGTCGTAAACTGCTGCCCCGACCCTTGGTTTTTTTGGCCGTCAATGGTGACGGTGTAAGCGTACTGCGTCTTCGGCTTGAGCCCGTTCAAGACCGCCTTGGCCACGAAGTCGTGCTCGCGCCTGGTTTGCACCACGGCGGAAACTTTTCCGCCGGGCATCGGCGGGAGAGTGTTGGCCTCCACTTGCACGATGGCGGGGGTGGCGGTGCGCAGCCAGACGGTCGCGCTGCTGCCGCTGAGGTTGCCGATCATCGGCCCGTGCACCGGTGTTTTGCCGTGCTGCTCGAGCAGGCGCTGGATCAGCGGCCGCTTTCGGATGGCGTCCAGCCCGTTGTGCGAGCCGCCGATGATGCGGCCGACCGGCAGGCCAAGTTTCAACGCCTTGGCGACACTCGCCTCGGCGGCGTCCGCTTGGCCTAGCGTGCATTGCGCCACGGCGAGCATGTACTGCGTCTCGGCGTCCCTCGGCAGTTTCGCCTCCGCGAGAGCGAGAAACTCCACCGCCGCCACCGCCTTGCCGGTGCGGATCAGGTTCAGTGCTTTTTGGTGGATGCGCTTGTACTGCTTGAAGTCCGGCTTGTCCTTGGCGAAGGCCACCGTTGCCGGAAGCGCCATTGCCACGATAATGAACCATCGTATTGCAGGAGTCATGTCGCGGGGCAATGTGCCTAACGGCCGATGCGGCGGCAAAATAAAAGTGCACCTAGCCAGGCGGAAAACCGGTTGACAGCCAAGCGGCGTTTGATACGCTCCGCTGCGGTGAGTTTTCAAGTGATGCAGTTTTTCGGATTTTTTAGCGGCTGGTATTGGTTTACCAGCCCGCGCCGTCTGCGTGTCTTGGGAATTTGTTGATGAACTGAAACAGAATTTACCCAGCCGCAGGCAGCCAAGCCTGCGGCTTTTTTTGTCCCAGGCCCGCTTCCCCCGGCGCAAAAAATAAAACCAAAATGATAGTCGTACTTAAAAACAACGTCTCCCCCGAGGAGGAAAACGCCGTCGTCGAGGAAATCAAAAAACTCGGCTACAGGCCGCATGTCATGCACGGCGTCGCCCGCACGGTGATCGGTGCGATCGGCGACGAGCACTCGCACCGCGACCTCGATGTGCTCAACGCCTGGACGCAGGTCGAGTCGGTCACGCCGATCCAAAAACGCCACAAGCTCGTCAGCCGCGAGGCGCACCCGCAGAACTCCACCGTCAACGCCGGCGGCGTGATCGTGGGTGGCAAAAAAATCCAGGTCATGGCCGGCCCCTGCTCCGTCGAGAGCGAGGAGCAGTTGATGAAAACCGCGCACGCCGTCAAGGCGGCCGGCGCGAGCATGCTGCGCGGCGGGGCGTTCAAGCCGCGCACGTCGCCGTACGAGTTCCAGGGGCTCGGCGAGGAGGGGCTCAAGCTTTTGGCCAAGGCGCGCGAGGAAACCGGCCTGCCGATCGTCACCGAGTTGCTCTCGCAGGATCAGGCCGAACTGGTCGCCGAGTACTCCGACATGCTGCAGATCGGCACGCGCAACGCGCAGAATTTCCAACTCATCATCGCCGCCGCTAAGACCGGCAAGCCGGTGCTGCTCAAGCGCGGCATGTCGATGCGCATCATGGAATGGCTGCTCGCCGGCGAGTACGTCCTGGCCAACCGCAACCCGAACCTGCTGTTCTGCGAGCGCGGCATCCGGACGTTCGAGGATTACACTCGGAATACGCTCGACCTCTCCGCGGTGGCCGTCGTAAAGGCTGAGTCGCACTGCCCGATCGTCGTCGATCCCAGCCAGGGCTGCGGCAAGGCATCGCTGGTGCGCTCGATGTGCAAAGGCGCGGTTGCAGTGGGTGCCGACGCGCTGCTCGTCGAGGTGCACCCGAACCCGACCGAGGCGATCAGCGACGCCGCACAACAGATCGACCTAGAGGGTTTCGCCGCGTTAATTGACGAATTGGCCCCCATCGCCGAGTCGGTCGGCCGCGAGATTTAGTTCAACTGGCCAAGCGCGATTCTGCGTTGACCAAGCGGGCTGACTCTAGCAGTATGCCGCCGCGGGTGGCCAAGCGCCGCCGGTCGTGATGCGCGCGTGGCGGAATTGGTAGACGCGCCGGATTTAGGTTCCGGTTCCCTCGGGAGTGAAGGTTCGACTCCTTTCGCGCGTACCATCTTCAATCGACTCCTTGTTTTCAGTGGTTAAGTCAGTTCGTCAACAAAACGAACG
>JABGZB010000204.1 GCA_018674955.1 Verrucomicrobiota bacterium
TGTCGGCGCGGAGTGTTACGCTATTGTTCGGCAGAGGCAATCACGATCCGAGGCCGGCCGGTCAGGTCGTTGGTGATTCCCACGCTCGGCCAGTCGGCTTGGGTAAACAAGCCCTCGATGGCTGATTCCTGCCCGTCGCCGAATTCTGCCATCAATTGGCCGCCGGGCTTCAGGCGGGATTGTCCGTCGGCAGCGAGCAGCCTGTGAAACTGTAGGCCGTCCTCGCCGCCATCCAGCGCGAGGTGCGGGTCGTAGTGCCGAACCTCCGGCTGCAGACCGGCGATGTCACCGGACGGTATGTACGGTGGGTTCGAGACGATCAAGTCGACTTGCTCGCCCTTGGCCAACGCGGCCAAGCCGTCGGCTTCACGAAACTCCACCTGCTTGATCGCATCGAGCGTCTCGGCATTGAGCTTGGCCTGGTTGAGCGCCGACTCGGACACATCGGAGGCGATGACTTTCACGCCGGGGCATCGCTTGGCCAGCGTGATGGCAATGCACCCGCTGCCGGTGCCAAGATCGAAGACGACTGGTGAGGGGAGTGGCTGCAGAAAACCCAAGGCCAACTCAACCAGCGTCTCCGTCTCCGGGCGGGGAATCAGCACTGCGGAGCTTACCCGGAACTCGTAGCCGTAAAAATCGCTGATGCCGAGAATATGCTGCAACGGCTCGCGATCCATCCGTCGATTGATGTTTTTCCGCATTCGATCGACCTGCTCGCGAGTCGGCATCTTGTGCCCGTGAAGGGCGAGTTCCGAGCGGCCGTACTTGAAAACGTCAGAGGCTAGCCAATCGACATCGACCCGTGGCGACTTGATTCCAGCCCGTCGAAGCAGTCGAACGGATTTGTCCATGAGTTCACGAACTGTCATTTGCGAATCAAACCTTCGGCAACACCAAGCCATTTGTAGCTGGTCAATTCCTCCAAGCCCATGGGACCGCGCGCGCCGATTTTGTCGGTGCTGATGCCGATCTCCGCACCCATGCCGAACTCTGCGCCGTCCGTGAATCGGGTCGAGACGTTCCAAAAAATCGTCGAGGAATCCACCTCGGTCTGGAAACGTTTCGCCGCCGCCGAGTCGCCGGTGACGATCGTTTCCGTATGGCCCGAGCCGTGCGTGTTGATGTGCTCAATCGCCTCGCCGACGCCATCCAAGATTTTCACCGACAGCACGAGGTCGAGGTATTCCTCATCCCAATCGGCGTCGGAGGCCAGGGTGATCTCGACGCCGCTGCCGTCGAGCAAAGCTTGCGTCGGTTTGTCGCCGCGCAACTCGACGTTGGCCTTGGCCAGGCGCTTGGCCAAGCGAGGCAGCACGTCGATGGCGACGGACGTGTCAACCAGCAACGTTTCGGCAGCGTTGCAAACCCCAGGCCGGTGAACTTTCGAGTTGAAGGCGATCTCCTCCGCCATCGCGGCATTGGCGTTGGCGTCGATGTAAACGTGGCAAACGCCCTTATAATGCTTGATGACCGGCACGTGTGAGCACTCGGTCACGGCACGAATGAGACTCTCGCCGCCGCGCGGAATGCAGAGGTCAACATGGCTTGTGAGCGAAAGCAGCTCTGGGATGGCAGCGCGATCGGTCGTCGGCACGACTTGAATGGCGTCTGCCGGGAAAGCGGGCAGCACCTTGGCCGCCGCCTCTACCATGACTTTCGCGATGCTTTGGTTCGAGTGAATGGCCTCCTTGCCGCCTCGAAGAATGGTAGCGTTGCCGGACTTGAAGCAGAGACCCGCCGCGTCGGCGGTGACGTTGGGGCGCGACTCATAGATGATGACGATTACGCCAATCGGCGTGGCGACCTTGGTGAGTTTTAGTCCGCTTGGCCGTATTCGCTCGTCGAGCAACCGCCCAACGGGGTCGGGTAAAGTGGCGACTACGCGTAGCCCGGCGGCCATGCCGGCGATGCGTGCTTCGTCCAGCAGCAACCGGTCCAGCATCGGCGTGGCCAAGCCCGTTGCCGCGCCGCCGGCCATGTCTCTGGCGTTTGCCTCCTGTATCGCCGGTGCGTTGAGTTCAATGGCGTCGGCCATCGCCAGGAGACACTTGTTTTTGTCGGCGGTGGACAGGCGGGTCAAGCGGTGGGAGGCCAAGCGGGCGCGCTTGGCCAAGGCGGTCATTTCTTCCGTCAAACTCATGCGTCGGCTATGCTACCGTTAAGCCAAGTATGTGTGAATCTCATTCCGCCGGTTGAGCGGCGCATTTTTCTTTGGGAGCGGTTGTGCATCGACTATAAAGCCCTGTCCGCTTGACCCGGCGCACGCAATGGATGATCTTTTAAAACTCGAGCGCAATGTACGGTCGATTTACGCCAGAACGCTGTCGTTGCTGGCCAGCCGTTATCGTTTCAACTTGCCGGTCAGCGACAAGGTTGTGCCGGGGTCGCCAAGAGTGTTGTTCCTCGGGAACCATTCCTCCGGCAAATCGTCGTTCATCAACTACATCGCCGGGGCCGATATTCAGGAATCCGGCATGGCGCCGACGGATGACGGGTTCACGCTGATAACTTACGGCGAAGAGAAGGAAACGCTCGATGGGCAAACGCTAGTGTCGCATCCCGAGTTGGATTACAAGGACTTGACCAACCTCGGCCCGGAGTTCCTCGCCAAGCTCAAGTTCAAGACTTACCCGTCCGAAAACCTGCGGCAACTGACACTGATCGACAGCCCGGGCGTGATCGACTCCGCCAGCAACCACCAGCTCCGGAGCTACGATTTCCGGGAGTGCGTCCGGCGGTTTGCCGAGAGCGCCGACCTCGTCCTCTTCTTTTTTGATCCCGACAAGCCGGGCACCACCGGCGAGGCAATTTCGGTTTTCACAAGACAACTGGTCGGCATCGACCATAAGTTGCTGATCGTGCTCAACAAGGTTGACCTGTTCGGCAACATTCGCGACTTTGCTCGCACTTACGGCACCCTGTGCTGGAACCTCTCCAAGACGATGCCCACCAAGGACGCACCTCGCATTTACACAACCTATCTCCCCGGCTTTGCCACCCGGTCGCTTGCGGAGAATGCGAAGCCGATTCCGCTGGAGGACTTCGATATCTCCCGGGACGAGGTGGTTTCAGAAATCATGCGAGCACCCGCACGCCGGGCGGACAACCTAGTCAGCGGGCTACTCTCTCAAGCGCGACGCTTGTCCGTCCATGTGAAAGTTTGCCTTGAGGCCGTGACAGCTTACCGGAGATTGGTCAGCCGACTATGGCTTGGGTTTTCCGGGATCGTGCTGCTGTCCGCCGGAGCAGCATGGCTAACCCAAGAGTGGTGGTTGAATCCGGAATGGAGCGACGCATTCAACGCAAAGAATTGGGAGGCGTTGACAGCCCCCGGCATCGCCCTCGGTTCTGCTCTTGTTGGGGCCTCGTTGTTTTGGTGGTTCCTCTCGCTTGGCCTCAGAAAACTGCGCCGCTCCATCGGAACAGAAGAGGGAGTTGATGTCTTTTTTAAGCGGGCTTACAGGGACGAGCTTTCCTTGCAAAAAAGGGCGGACCTGTACGCCCTTTGGGAAACCATAAAACCCGGAGTGCTCGACATCATGCGTGTTCATGGATTGAGCAGCCTTTCCGCTTCGATTTCCTCAAAAAAGTTGCTTCGGAAACTTGAGAGCGCCATTGAAAAGGACATACCGGCGTTACGCCGTAAAATGGATTTACAGCCCGACTCTAAATCTGAAGAACCAGAAAAGCCAGAAGAGGAAACGACCGCTCAAACTGAGGCGCATGAAAAAGATTCGTATTAAAAATAGTAGATTTCTATTCCTTTGTGACTTTAACGTTAACAACCGGAATCTCCTGTTGTTAATTGAGAGTAAACTCAATTTTTACTGTTTTTTTGTTGACACGCAACCAACCTACGCCAAGCTCTTTCTAATCTGAGCGAAGTATATCCTCAGTTCCTCCCGGCCCAGTGACGACTCCGCCGATTCGTCGCTGGGCCTTTTTTGAGTAAA
>JABGZB010000205.1 GCA_018674955.1 Verrucomicrobiota bacterium
GGCGCGGTGTTTCGGCCTTTCAAATAAACCCCCTCGTTGTCATCGCGGTACATCGATAGTCCAATGATGGTCTGCTTCATGTTGTTTTGGCAAACCGCCTTGAGCGCTGCGTTCTTGGCTTGGGCCAAGGCCGGTAAAAGCATCGCTGCCAAAATGGCAATGATGGCGATCACGACCAGTAACTCTATCAGAGTGAAGCCACTTCGCTTGTGCTGTCTTTTAAGTTTCATTGTACAATCAGTTTCGGGACGGAAAATGATACCGCTTGGCCAAGGGCAGCGCAACTCCTGAAAATCAATTTACCGGCGAATAAACCAGATGCCCGTCCGGGCCAAGCGGGATGCCGAACCACACCCATATCAGCAGCATAATCGTCCAAACAATGGAGAAAATGATGCTAAAGGGCAGCATCGTCGAGATAAGCGTGCCCATGCCTCCCTTGGGCGCGATGTTTTTCATAAACGCCAGCATGATCACCATGTACGGGTTGAGTGGTGTGATGCAGTTAGTCACCGAGTCGCCGATGCGGTAAGCGCACTGCGTCAACTCCGGCGCAATTCCGACCACCATGAACATCGGAATGAAGATCGGCGCGAACATGGTGTACTTGGCCGACATCGACCCGACGAACATGTTGAAGCACATCGTCATCCCGATGAACGCCACCAGCAGCACCGACGTCGGCAACGCCGCTTGGCCAAGCATCTGTCCGCCGCTCATCGCCATCATGGTGTCCAAGCCGGAATACTTGAAGTGCTCGACAAACTGCCCGGCGAAAAACGCCATGACGATGATCGACGCCATGCCAGCCATCGACTCGGTCAGCAACCGGGTCACGTCGCGGTCGTTGCGAATCTTCTTCTGCACCACGCCGTACACGATGCCGGGAATGATGAAGATAATGAACACCAGCGGCACGATCGCCTTGACCCAGCGCGGGAAAATGTTGCTCGATGGCACGAGCAGCCGTCCGTCCCGCTCGACACTCCCCACCGGCGGCGACTCGCCAGCAACCAACTCCACCACCTCCGCGGCCACCGTCTGCCCCGGGTTGGCGGTTGACTTCATCTGGTAAGTGTACAGCGGTGAGCCGGGAATATTGATCAGAGCCAAAACCACCGCCAGCCCCGCGACAAACACTCCGGTGGAAATCTTCAGCGCCCGCCAATCCTCCGGCGATAATTGTTGCTTTGCCAAGTCACTGGCGTCCACCGAGCTCGGCCCGCCCTCCTCCGGCGACTTTGCGGCCAAGCGTTTCTCGACGATCACATCGGCGACAAACCAACCCGTGCCTGTCATCACGACTGTCGAGACGATCATGAACCACCAGTTGCAAGCCGGGTTCAACTGGTAATCGGGATCGATCACCTGCGCCCCGCTGTTGGCCAACCCGGCGAGCAACGGCTCAAGGCTCGTGATGAACAGATTCGCATTGAAGCCAGCCGCTACCCCGGCGAATACCGCCGCCAAGCCGGCCAACGGCGAGCGGCCCACCGCCTTGTACAGCGCTGCGGCCAAGGGCGGCAGAATGATGTAGCCAGCGTCGGAGGTCAGCGACGACATGATGCCCATGAACACGACTGCCGGGGTCAGCAGTTGTTTGGGCACCACCATCAGCATTGCCTTAAGTGCCGAGCCGATGAAGCCGGTTCGCTCCGCGATCCCGATGCCAAGCATTCCCACCAGCACAATGCCAAGCGGGGCGAAGTTGATGAAATTCTTGACCATGCTCGAGACCGTCCAAAACAGGCCGTCGCGCGTCAGAATATTGTTGGCCTCGTAGATCTTGCCGGTGGGTACCCACTTCACATCTGACGGCTCGGCCGCTTGGCCAAGCGCGGCCGTCTGCTCCGGCAAACGCCCCTCGACGACCCACTGCGTCTTCGCCGCCACCGCCGAGGCGACCATCACCAGCACTGTGCCAATCAGGAACAGCGTCGCCGGGTCTGGCAGTCGGTTGCCGATACGCTCGATCCAGCCCAACCAGCCGGTGGTTGGTCGTGGTTTTATTTTGGAATCAGAGTCAGCCATTGACGCGTGAAAACAAGGATTCTGTCCAGACAGCCCCGCAGGTCAATTCCCGATTGCTTTTTGAACACTTGCCCCCCACTATTTGCCCAAGAAAATGAGGATGAAACACGCCATCACACTTATCGCAGCAGTCGCCTTCCTGACCGGCCCGCTTGGCCAAGCGGTCGAGCTATCGGAGAAGGACAGCGGCAAAATCGCCCGGGTCGTCGGGTTCCTACTCTCCAACACTCACTTCAAGCGCACGCCGCTCAATGACGATATTTCGCGTGCATTCCTCAAGAAATACATGGAGTCGCTCGACTACAGTCGTATGGTTTTTCTGCAACCCGACTACGAGGAGTTCGAGGCCAAGTACGGCACGCTGCTCGACAACCTGACCAAGCGCGGCGACGTTTCGCCCGCCTACGAGATTCACAAACGCTACTTCACCCGGCTCAAGACAGCACACAGTTGGCTCGAGGAAATCATCTGGGCGGACATCGATTTCTCAGTCGATGAGTCGTTCGTCCCCAACCGAACCAAGGTGGACTGGCCCGCGACCGAAACCGAGGCCCGCGACCTTTGGCGCAAGCGCATCAAGTACGAAGTGCTCGGAACACGACTCGGTAAGCGACGCGGCGTCGAGGCCATGAACGCCAAGGCCAACAACGGCGAAGTCATCAAGAAAGACGACGGCACACCGGTCAAGGCATACGACGTCAAGTACGAGAAGGAAAAAATCCTGCGCCGCTACGAGCGCTTCCTCCGGGTCCGCACCGAAATGGATTCCGGCGACGTGTTGCAGGTTTACCTCACCGCTCTCTCCAATGGCTACGACCCTCACTCCGATTACTTCAGCCCGCGCGAGGCCGAGAACTTCGAGATCAACAACATCAAACTCTCGCTCACCGGGATCGGTGCCCGCCTTCAATGGGATGACGGTTACACCAAGCTGATCGAGCTCGTCCCCGGCGGCCCGGCCATCCGCAGCAAAAAACTCAAGCCGGGAGACCGCATCGTCGCTGTGGCCCAAGGCGAGGATGGCGAACCGGTCGATGTCGTCGAGATGGAACTCGACAAAGTCGTTGACAAGATTCGAGGTAAAAAAGGGTCGTTAGTTCGCCTCACAGTTATCCCGGTGGACGCCGCCGATGACAGTGAAACCAAGGAGGTGCGACTGATCCGCGACAAGATCAAGCTGACCGACAGCCTGGCCAAAGGTCAGGTCATCGACTACCCAGAGGAAGACGGCTCGCGACCGCGCCTCGGCGTGATCAACCTTCCGCAGTTTTACGAGAACTGCGCCCGTGATGTGGCGCAGATTTTGGATCGATTCAAAAAAGAAAAGGTTACCGGCGTTGTGCTGGATCTCCGCCGCAACGGTGGCGGCCTGCTGCCCGAGGCCGTCAAACTGGCGGGCCTGTTCATCGACCAAGGCCCCATCGTGCAGGTCATCGACAGCCGGCGCCGGAAACAAGTCCTGCAGGACAACGACGCCAAGATCGGCTACGACGGCCCGATGATTGTCCTCGTCGGCAAGCTCAGTGCCTCCGCCTCCGAGATCGTCGCCGCGGCGTTGCAGGACTACGGCCGGGCGCTCCTCGTCGGCAGCCTATCCACCCACGGCAAAGGCAGCGTGCAAACCGTCATGCCGCTCAACAACTGGGTGCGCCTGCCCGACTCCGGCAAGCTCAAGCTCACGGTTTCGAAATTTTACCGCGTCGCCGGTGGCACCACCCAAAAACAAGGCGTCACCCCTGACATCATCCTGCCAACGCCATACGACTACATGGAGATTGGCGAAGCCACCCTGCCCAACTCTCTCGAGGCCGATCACACAGAAAAACTCGCCTATCGCCGCGTCAACCGCGTGCTCGGACACGTCGACACCTTGACCGAACTCTCCAACGGACGAATCTCAAACGATCAGGATTTCTCCTACATTCTTGAAGACATCGACACGCTCAAGGAACGCCTCAAGGACAAGTCGGTCTCACTAAGCGAAGCCACGCGCTTGGCTGAAAAAGACGACGACAAGGCCAATCGCGAGAAACGGAAAACAGAACGCAAAGCCCGGGGCGACGCCGAGGAAACTGTCTTCGACCTCACGATCAAAATGATCAAGACCGACACCAAGTTGGGCGAGGAAGTCGAGGACGAGGAGAAACCAATCCGGCTAGAGGAGGAGCCCGAGGACGGCGAGGAAATCGAGGATGAAGAAGATCAGCCCAAGCTCGATCCGCACATGCGCGAGACACTCCACATCCTCCACGATTACATCAAGCTGCTGAAGTCAAAAGAACAAATCGCCGCCAAGGAAATTGGCGGTGAAATCAAAACACAGTAACCCGACAAGCAACGCACCATTCATGCCAGATAAAATAACAGCATGTAAAAACCAACACTGACAGTTGGAACTGCGGGCATGTGTTTCGGTGACACGGGGATGGGGCTTGTGATCGGACTGACAATCTCGTTGGCGCAGCTCTGAGTCGCCGCTCGAAGTATTGCGAGTAACGGTTATTTTAATGCGCCATCGGGATCGAGTGGACCGCAAAGCCGCTCGATTTGTTTCCGGATCTTACCGTTGGTGGCGACGACAACGTAAGCGTATTCCCCCTTGCGGCGCGGCATGCGCCAAAACTCACCGCCCGCGCACTCAAGGATCACCCCCCCGGCCGCAATGTCCCACAGGCGCACCTTCGACTCAATGTAGCCGTGAAACCGACCACAGGCCACATACGTCAGCGCCAGCGTCGCCGAACCCATCATTCTCGGCTTGCGAATTTTCAACGCCAACTTGTTGAAGTACGGGATCATGTAATCCATCGTTTTTTTGTCCTTGGCAAAGCCAATCGACAGCATGGCCTCTTTCAACGGTCCGTCGTTTACGTGAATCCGTTTGCCGTTAAGCTTGGCCGCTTGGCCTCTGATCGCCGTCCAAAGTTCCTCCACAAACGGATCGTACACCGCACCAATGATCGTTTCGTAATTCTCTCCATATTTGTTCCGCTTGGCCAAGCGCTGCTGCAGCGCGATCGACACGCAGGCGTGCGGAATGCCGTAAGTGAAATTCACCGTGCCGTCGATCGGATCGACCACCCACCGCAGTTCACTCTCGACATCGCCGGCATTCTCTTCCTCGCCAAGGACGGCAATCTCCGGATGCGCCTTAGTCAGCATCGACTCGATCTTGCGCTGGCAGCGCACGTCCAGTTCCAGCTTGATGTCGCGCTGGTTGGCTTCGTTGATTTTCTTCGAGGCCAAGCGGTTGCGCCGCATGATGTCTCCAGCGGCATGCGCCGCCTTCACGGCAACTGCAAGCAGGTTTTTCTTTTCTGAAACGGTCATCAATTCGAAAGATTACCGATCGCCTCGTTGATTTGTCCGCGCTTGGCCTGCCAACCGGCCAGGCGCTGGCGCTGCTCATCGAGAACTTCGGCGGGGGCGCGCTCGGCGAAACTGGGGTTGTTGAGTTTCGACTCAACCTTGGTGATCTCTTTCTCGGTTTTCCCCAACTCCTTGGCCAAGCGCTTCCGTTCGGCCTCAAAGTCAATCAACCCCTTCAGCGGCAAATACAAATCGCCAAAGGCCGAACCGACGCGCGGCGTGCCCTTGGGCACCTCCGAGCCAAGCGAAACCGACTCGGCGTTAAGCAGCACTTTCAGCACCTCGACCTCATGGGCATCCGACTTGCCGCCGGGGGTGAACGTGTAGTCGATTTTTTTGTTGAACGGAATGTTGTACGCGGCGCGGAGGTTGCGTCCCTGCGACACAAGATCGTGCTTCGCGGCGACGAGGCGATCCACCGTGTCGTCCAACCCGTAAAGCTCATTGAACGAAGCGTCGAACGCCTTGGGCCAGTTCGCTGTCATGATGGTCTTGCCACCCTGCTCCACCGGCAAGTCTCCGGAATACCCAAGCCCATGCCACAGTTCCTCCGTGATGAACGGCAGGAACGGATGAAACAACCGTAGCGTGTTGCCCATCACGAAATCGACCACGGCAAGAACGTTGGCTTTGCGAATTTCGTCGTCGCCGAAGAAGGTTGCCTTGCAGGACTCGATGTACCAGTCGCAGTACTCGCTCCAGAAAAACCGGTACAACGCCGCCGTGGCATCCGAGAAACGATATGCCTCAAGGGCAACCGTCACTTCGTCGATGGCTTGGCCAAGTCGCAGCAAAATCCACTTGTCGTCGCTGGTGAGTTGTTCCGGGTTGATCTCGCCCTCGGATTCGCCGCCTTGCATTTGGCGGAAGCGGCAGGCGTTCCAAAGCTTGTTGCAAAAGTTGCGGCCAAGCTCGACGTCTTTTTCGTCGAACAACACGTCAAGGCCAAGCGGCGCGCTGCGCATCGTGCCAAAGCGCAGGGCATCCGCGCCATACTGGGCAATCAACTCCAGCGGGTCGGGCGAGTTGCCCAGGCTCTTCGACATCTTGCGCCCCTTTTTGTCGCGAATTATACCGGTGAAATAAACGTTGCGGAACGGCAGATCGCCCTTGTACTCGTAGCCGGCCATGATCATGCGAGCGACCCAGAAAAAGATGATGTCCGGCCCGGTGACGAGATCGGTGGTGGGATAAAATTTGTTGAGCGTTTCGGTCTCCTCCGGCCAGCCCATCGTGGCAAACGGCCAAAGCCACGAACTGCACCACGTATCGAGCACGTCGTGATCCTGTTCCCAACCCTCGCCCTCGGGCGCATCGAGTCCGCAGTGGGTTTCATCGCCGCGATACCAAACCGGAATGCGATGCCCCCACCAAAGCTGTCGACTGATGCACCAATCCTGCAGGCCACCCATCCAGTAGTCGTAAGTCTTCGACCAGCGCTCAGGATAAAACTTCATCGCTCCGTCGGCGACGCAGGCCCGAGCGGCATCCTGGCTGGGATATTTCAAAAACCACTGCTCGGAGAGGCGCGGCTCGACCGGCACATCGGCGCGTTCGCTGAAGCCGACCTTGTTTTTGTAATCCTCCTCCTTGGTAAGCACCCCCATTTCCTCAAGCTTGGCCGCAGCGGCTTTACGGGCTTCAAAACGATCCATGCCGGTCAACTCGACACCGGCCAAGCGATTCATTTTGCCGTCAGGTTCGAGAACGTCGATGACTTCCAGTCCGTGCCGTTGGCCAATATCAAAGTCGGCCTTGTCGTGTGCTGGCGTGACCTTCAACACGCCTGTGCCAAAATCAATGTCGATATGCTCGTCGGCAACGATCGGTAGATGCGCCTGGTTTTCCACCGGCAACGGCCGCACCGCATGTTTGCCAACCAAGTGAGCGTAGCGCGGATCGTTCGGGTTCACCGCAAACCCACTGTCGCCGGGGATGGTCTCCGGCCGAGTGGTCGCAATCTCCAGCCAAGTGCCCGGCTCCTCGACGACCTCCACCTTGAAATAATAGAGCTGGCTGTTTTGCTCCTTCATGATGACCTCCTCGTCCGAGAGGGCCGTCAGCGACTTGGGGCACCAGTTCACCATCCGCTTGCCGCGGTAGATGTGCCCCTTTTTATAGAGATCCACGAAGATGCGCTGCACGCATTTCGTGTATTCCTCGTCCATCGTGAAACGCACCCGCGACCAATCGCACGATGCGCCCAGCTTTTTCAACTGCTCGATGATGATGCCGCCATGCTTCTCTTTCCATTCCCAAATATACTCGAGCAGTTTCTCGCGACCGAGATCGTCCCTATGCTTCATTACGCCCTCCTTGCGCAGCTTGCGTTCAACAACACTTTGCGTGGCGATGCCGGCATGATCGGTGCCCGGGAGCCACAAAACCTCCTTGCCATCCATACGCGCCTTGCGGGCGAGAATGTCCTGAATAGTGTTGTTGAGCACATGCCCCATGTGCAGCTTGCCGGTGACGTTTGGCGGCGGGATGACGATCGAGTACGCCGGCCGCTCATCGCTTACGCGTTCAGGCTTGGCCGTAAAACATTCGTTCTCCTCCCAGAATGAGTACCACTTCGTCTCGACCGCCTGGGATTCGTAAACCTTGGGGATTTCTGCCATTAAATTAGAAACTATCTGCCCACAGAAGTCACTTTTTCAGCAAGCGAAACTCGATGCTGTCCATCAAGGCCTGCAGGCTGGCCTTGATGATGTTTTCATCCACGCCAACGGTGTACCATCTCTCTTTGCCATCGGTGGACTCGATGAGCACACGCGTCTTGGCTGCTGTACCGGTGCCACCGTTGAGAATGCGCACTTTGTAATCAGTAAGTTTCACCTGCTTAAGCACAGGGTAAAACCCGCGCAACGCATTTCGCAGCGCGTGGTCGAGTGCGTTCACCGGGCCATCGCCGTCAGCGACTGTGTGAGCCGTCTTGTCGCCGACACTCACCTTGACGGTTGCCTCGCAAACATGCTCGACACCATCTCCGTGCATAGAGACGTGGAAGGCTTCCAGTTGAAATGCCGGCTCCACCCGGCCAAGCGCCTTGCGGATGAGCAAGGCCAGCGATCCTTCCGCACCCTCGTAATCAAAACCGAGGTGCTCCTGTTCCTTGACCTTGGCCAAGATGCCTTTCAATTGCGGCGTGTCGTTGCTCACGCGGATGCCCATTTCCTGAGCCTTCATCACGATGTTGCTGCGACCAGCCAAGTCGCTCACAAGAATCCGGCGCTTGTTGCCAACAGCATCCGGAGTCGCATGCTCAAAACTTTGCGCCACTTTCTGCACCGCATTCACGTGCATCCCGCCCTTGTGCGCAAAGGCCGTTGCGCCGACCCACGGCTGACGCCGGTCAGGCATCAGGTTGGCCACCTCGTCCACAAAGCGTGACAAGTCGCGGAGTTTCCTGATTTGCGCTGCGGGAATGGATCGCTTGCACATCTTAAGCGAGATATTCGGAATCACACTGATGAGATTACAGTTACCGGTGCGCTCGCCATAGCCGTTGATGGTGCCCTGCACCTGCGTCGCCCCGGCGTCCACGGCAACCAACGCATTGGCCACGCCGAGGCCGATGTCGTTGTGGGTGTGAATGCCCACGTTGCACGAAAGTTTCTCACGCGCCGCTGCGGTGATGGCTGCCACTTCACTTGGCAGCGAGCCACCGTTCGTGTCACACAGCACCACAAAATCCGCCCCGGCTTCCTCCGCCGCAAGCCATGTTGCCATCGCATATCCGGGGTCGTCCTTGTAGCCGTCGAGCGCGTGCTCGGCGTCGTAGATGACTTTTTTGCCTTTCTTTTTCAGGAACCGAATCGTGTCGGCGATCATCGCCAAATTCTCCTTCGGAGTGGTGCGCAACACCTCTTTCACGTGCAGCAGCCACGTCTTGCCAAAGAGGGTGACCACCGGTGTCTTGGCGGCGACAAGCAGCTTGACCTGCGGATCGTCTTTGGCGGCGATTTTCTTGCGGCGCGTCGAGCCGAAAGCGGCAATCTGGGTGTTCCTCCACTTGCGCTTGGCAGCCTGCTTGAAAAACTCAATGTCCTTCGGGTTGCTCCCCGGCCAGCCGCCTTCCACGTAATGCACACCAAAGGCATCCAGCTTTTCGGCCACGCGCAGCTTGTCCGCAACCGAGAAACTCACGCCTTCGCCCTGCGTGCCGTCACGCAGTGTCGTGTCATAAATCTCAACGAAATTCTTCATCAAAAAAGGCGGGTTACCCCGCCAAGGCCGTAATTTCTACTGCCAGAAGCCAAGCGAGACCAGCACCAAAACTTCGCTTGGCCAAGCGTTACATCTCACCATCAAACCCCAATTGACGAATCGCCTCATACAAAACCAAGGCCACACAATTGGAAATATTCAAGGAGCGAGCATCTTCCCGAAACATGGGGATGTACAACCAGCGCTCCCCGGCATCACGATAAAGCTCCCCGGGCAACCCTGAAGATTCGCGGCCAAACACCAAATAATCGCCTCTGGAAAACTGGGCGTCAGAATAACACACCGGCCCGCCTGTCTCGATGAACCACAGTTTAGAATTTTCGGGAAGCGAACCGGCAAAAGCCGTCCAACTTTCCCAAATCTTCCACTCAACATGCTGCCAGTAATCCATTCCGGCGCGTTTCAACCGACTGTCGTCCAAGTCGAAACCAAGTGGCTCGATCAAATGCAGCTTCGTCTGCGTCACCGAGCAAAGCCGCCCGATGTTGCCCGTATTGGGGGGGATCTCTGGCTCGACCAACACAATATTCATACCGCTCCCGAGGCAGCTCATCGCTTGGCCTTCCCTTTGCGGTAAAAAACCTTCCACAAAACCAAGCCGTGCGGCGGTGCTGTCATGCCCGCCCTCGAGCGGTCGCACGATTTCAAAATATCGCGAATATCGCCCGGCTTGAGCTTGCCCGTTCCCACCTCGACCAGTGTCCCAACGATGCCGCGGCACATCTTGTACAGGAAACCGTCGCCCTCGATGACCCAAGTCAACATGGAACCTTTTTTGTAGATTTTGCACGCAGTCACCGTGCGAACCGTCGAGCGCATCTCGTACTCGCGCTTCACGGCGAAGGCGCGAAAATCCCACTTGCCGACAAAGTGATTCGCCCCACGTTGCATGCGTTCAAAGTTCAGCTCGCGCGGCACGTGCCAAGCAGTGTTGTTTTGCAGGGGATCCATCACCGGATGATTCCAAACGCTGTAACGGTACTGCTTACCGCTCGCATCAAACCGCGCATGGAACGACATCGGCACGCGCTTGGCCTGCATTACCCGCACGTCATCCGGCAAAAAATAATTCAGGGCCAAGCGCAACTTTCGTTCTTCGATTCGATATTCCGCCTTCGACACCTCCACATGTGCCACCATCCCACGCGCATGCACGCCGGTGTCCGTGCGGCTCGAACTGTGAATCCGTTTTACGCTCGGAAAAAGCCGTTGCAGCGACTCTTCGATCCGCTGCTGGACGGTCACACCGTTTTTCTGAACCTGCCACCCCTTGTAATGAGTGCCGTCGTACGCAACGGTCAACTTGAGTTTTAAGTTGTCCATGGCGGTCAGGCCAAGCCATCCAGATAACTTTGCAGCAAGATCGCCGCTGACATCGAATCGACGTTTTGGCGCTTCTTCTTTTTCTTTACCCTTCCCTGTGTGAGCGACCGATTGGCCATTACCGAAGTCAGCCTCTCGTCCCATGTCTTGACCGGCACGGTGATGCTGTTTTTGAGCACCGCCTCGAACTCCCGCACTTTCGTTGTTGCCTCGCCGTAGCTGCCATCCATGTTTCGTGGCAGGCCCAACAGGATTAACTCGACCTCGTACTCCTGTAGCAAATCCTTCAACCGATCGAGGAATCCGGAGAATGGTTCCGCTGGGATAAACTCGAGTGGCTGCGCGATTATTTTCAACTCATCGCTCATCGCGATGCCCATACGGACAGTGCCGTGATCTATGGCGAGGACTCGCATAAGCTAAATCGTCTTCATCACCTTAGTCGCTGCCGCGACTGTTTTTTCAATGGCTGCCTCATCGTGTGCGGCGGAAATAAACCCGGCTTCGAATTGCGACGGGGCAATGTAAACACCCTCCTCCAACATCCCTTGAAAATATTTAGCGAACCGGTCACGGTCACTTTGCATCGCGTCTGTCATGTTGTAAACCGGCGCGTCGGCAAAGTAGCAGCATGACATCGAGCCGATGCGCTGCAACTGTACCGAAACACCGGCCGCCGCCGCCGCCTTAGCCAAGCCGTCCGACAGCGTTTGGCCAAGCGCTTCAATCTTTTTGTAAACCGAGCCGTCCACCAACGCCTCAAGCACGGCCACACCGGCGGCCATGGCCAAGGGGTTGCCACTCAGCGTTCCCGCTTGGTACACCGGCCCGTCCGGTGCGAGGCAATCCATGATTTCCGCCCGACCGCCAAACGCGCCGACCGGCAGGCCACCGCCGATAATCTTGCCAAAACAGCTCATGTCCGGTGTGATGCCAAAGTGTCCCTGCGCCCCGGCCAAGCTGAGGCGAAAGCCGGTCATCACCTCGTCAAATATCAAAAGCGAGTCATGCTCGGCGGTGATGTCACGCAGGAACTCCAAGTAGCCGCCGCGCGGTAAATACAATCCGGCGTTGGCCGGCACCGGTTCCAAAATTATCCCAGCGATATCCCGGCCGTGTTCAGCAAACGCACCCCGCACCGACTCCACATCGTTAAACGGCAACACGATTGTTTGGCTGGTGAACTCGGCAGGCACACCAGCGCTGTCCGGTTGGCCAAGCGTCAACGCACCCGAACCGGCCTTGACCAACAGCGAGTCAACGTGCCCGTGATAGCAGCCCTCGAACTTGATGATTTTGTTGCGCTTGGTGAAGCCACGAGCCAAGCGAATCGCCGACATCGTCGCCTCGGTGCCGGAGTTGCACATGCGCACCTTCTCCACCGACGGCACGGCGTTGACGACCAACTCCGCCATGCGGACTTCGAGCGGATTCGGGATGCCGAAACTCGTGCCATGCTCTGCGGCTTTTTGCACCGCCTCGACGACCACCCCCGGGGCGTGCCCCAAAATCGCAGGACCCCATGTCCCCACATAGTCGATGTACTCATTGCCGTCGGCGTCCCAAACTGTGGCTCTGCTCGCGCGCACAGCGAAAAACGGATTGCCGCCGACAGCGCGGAAAGCCCTCACGGGGGAATTCACCCCGCCGGGAATCCATTGCTGCGCCTTTTCAAAAAGAGACTGTGATTCTGCGCTCGACCGCATGCGGCGACAAAATACCGACTCCCCATCCAAACGCACGCGGAAAGTGCAAATCAGTCGTCAGCTGTGCCGGCTTCGAGCAGATAATCGGCGATGTGAAGAGCTCGGATGTGATGCGCGCCGGCTTTGCGCAAGCCGGCTTGGATTTGCAGCAGGCAACCAGGATTCGTCGTGACGACCACTTCCGCGCCGGAGTCGATGATGTTTTGTACTTTGCGTTTTTGCAGGCAACTGGCCATTTTGGGTTCAGTCAGGTTGTAGCTTCCGGCGCTGCCGCAGCAGAGATCCGACTCGGCAAGTTCAACGAGTTCACCGCCCGACTTGGCTTTCACCAACTCGCGTGGCTCTGCCGTGATTCCCTGCGCGTGGGCCAAGTGGCAAGCATCGTGGTAGGTGACTTTCGCGCCCGAACCGGAAAGCGCGAACCGCGAACTGTCCAGCCAAGTTACCAAGTCTTTTACCTTCGCGCTGAACGCCTTGGCCCGCTTGGCCCAAGCCGGGTCGTCTTTGAGCAACTCGCCGTACTCGACGAGCGTCGAGCC
>JABGZB010000017.1 GCA_018674955.1 Verrucomicrobiota bacterium
ACGGCACACTTGGGTGGCACTGCCAGCACTGCTAATCAGTTGGCTCGCTCGGCTTCTCCAACCCGACATCCCCGGCTTGCTGGCTAGGGCCGTTAATTATCCAGTTGCCTGAGAGGTCATAGGCAGGAAAGAGATCCATTTTGGGGTGGGGCCCTGCTACGGTATTGAATGTTAAAACGTAAAACAATTAATTATATCTATACGCTAATAAACATTCTTGGCATCAATGAACATCGGTGAATTTGGTGTAACTTTTGGGTGTAACTATGACCTGCTAAAGTCGTAAATTATTGATGGAGAAGAGTGGAGCCGGTTAAGAGAATCGAACCCTCTGCACACTTAATATTTCGGAAAGGTAGTTTGTTGCAATGTGCTACCAGAGAGGGGTGTGAAAAATTAGAACAGGTCAAGAAATCTGCGAGCCGGCTGTTACTGGCTCTATTTGGTTCGCTGGATACTAGGCTTATTAGTTCCCCTTCAGTGTCATGAGGTAGGCCATGACGTCGGCGAGTTGTTGTTCGTCGAGGAGGATGTTCATTGGAGGCATGGGGCTGGCGCCGAGTTTGTCGAATCCTTCCGCCAACTGCGCCGTTGGGTTGATCAAGCTTTCGTAAATGTAGGCGCGATCTTTGCGGCTGGCGATGCCGTCCATTGCCGGGCCGATGACGCCTCCTTCATTGCCTACCTTGTGGCAGCGCACACAGGAGGCAACGGCGTGTTTGTGGAAGATGTCTTCGCCGCGCTTGGCTAGGCCTGGGATCTCTTTTTGTTCGGCCGATTTTTTGTGGATCGGCTTCACTTCCTGCAGTGAAAGATCGTCAAACCAAGCGGTGCCTTTGGCCTGGCCCCATCCCCCGAAGAGGCAGTTGACGGTGAGGGGCCCGGCCTGCGTGTTGTCGAAGACTATCTCGACCTTTTGCCAGTCGGTGGTTTTTTGAAGTGCCTTGGTTTTGGCTTCGTGCTGTAACTCGTGAATGTTGAGCAACGCACCGTGCCCCCCGTTGACTCCTTCGGTTTTTATCCACGCGCTGAGTGCATACTTGGTGCCGGACTTCAGGTTCACCGGGGTGTAGACACTCGTGTCGTGTCCGTTGCCGGAGCGGATTTTCACCGACGACTTGCCGCTATGGACATAGGCTTTGCGAGTTTCGATTGCGTGTTCGACGTCGGCGCCCTTGGCACTGTAGGTGCGCACCTGCCAATCGGCGGGAAGGTTGCCCTCGGTTTTTTCGAATGACGCGTTGGCTAGGAGATTCGGGCCGCGTTCGTAGCCGATGATGTCGGTTTGGTCGGCCCCGGCGGCACTGAGCGCAAGTTTGAGCCATTCATCCTCGGTGTTGGTTTTGTCCCGAGCCAAGACGCTTGCGGCGCGTTGGTGTGTTTTTGATTTGGGGAACTGGGCCAGCTTGACGAAGGCGGCCAATCGCACGTGCAGGTTGGCGTCGGCGAGCGTCGCGCTGTCGTAGAGCAACTGTTCGTCGTCTTTCGTTCGGCCAAGCGCTCGGATCGCATTGCGTTTGACGGCCGGGTCGGTGCTGATGAGTGTTGTGCGCTTGGTTTTGGCATCGAGTGCGCCGAGCCCCTCCAGTGTCCAGAGTGCATGGATAGCGCCAACGCCTTGGCCAAGCGCACGGTTGCGGAGGGTCGGGATGGCTTTTTTGTGACTGCCCTCTACCAATAGGCGTTGGGCAGTCTGTCGCCAGAACAGGTTGTCACTGTCTAGCGCGGCGATGAGCTGCTTGGTTTTGGCCTTGGCAAGGGACTTGATTTTTGACCTCGGTGCGCCGTCCCAAATCACGCGGTAGATGCGTCCGTGTTGCCGGTCGCGGTTGGGGTTGACATGCGCATTGCCCCGACCGCGTTGGGCGGCGTAGCCGCCGCGGCCGACGCTTGGGGTGGGGTTATGCTGGATGATGAAGTTGTACCAGTCGGCGATCCAGAGGTGACCGTCCGGGCCGACTTCGGCGACGATTGGTGAAAACCATTCATCGGCGCTGGCGACGAAGCTGAAGCTGTTTTTGGCGACGTAACCTGCGCCTTTTTTCTCCATACGATACGTTCCGAGCAGGTTGCCGGTAGGGCCGCAGACGAATGCGGTGCCGTTGCGATACTTTTTCGGGAATCCCGCTGATGTCGCGAAGGAGTGCCCGCAGCCGGCGGTGTAGGCGTTGAAGGCGTCCACTTGGCGAATATTCGGTGTGATGGGATGGAAGTAGCGCGAGTCGGCGATCATTTTTGCGCTCATCTTTTTGTCGCCGCTATAAACAGTCGCCGGAATACCCCCGAAAAACGTCGGGTTGTTGTTGGCGGTGGAGCCAAAGACATCACCGGCAGCGTTGAAGCCCATTCCCCAAGTGTTGTTGTTGAACTGGTGCAGAAACTCGATGTCGGAGCCGTCCGATCTGAAGCGGAATACGCCCATGCCGAAGTTTTGCTTCTCGCCGTTGATCGTGCCGTTGAATCGCGCGTAGCCGACCGTACCGTAAATCCAGTTGTCAAAACCGTAGCGCAGATTGCTCGGGCCAGCGTGCGTGTCACCTACACCCCATCCGGTGAAGAGCACTTCGCGAATATCGGCCTTATCGTCGCCATCGGTGTCCTTGAGGAAATAAAAGTCCGGCGCGTGCGCGAGAATGACGCCGCCGCGGGCGAAGGCCATCGAGGTTGGCATGTTGAAGCCTTCGGCGAAGACGGTGAACTTGTCGGCCCTGCCGTCGCCGTTGGTGTCTTCGCAAACCTTGATGCGGTCGTTGCCTTTGCGGCCGTACTTGAATTCGTTCGGGTAGTCCACCGACTCGACGACCCACAGCCGGCCACGCTCATCCCACGTCATGTAGATCGGATTGATAACATTCGGCTCGGAGGCGAACAGTTCCATGCGGAAACCGACCGGCACCTGCGTGTATTTCATGCTCTCCGCCGGCGGGAGCGGGAGTTGGTATTCGAGTGGCTTGGGGCGGCGTTCGTAGTTCGGGATGTTGCCGCGCTTCTCATATTTAAGAGGGGCACGACTCGCAAGGAAGTTGTCGTAGCGTTTACGGGCCTTGTCGCCAACCGCCCAAAGAATGCCACTCTTGAGCAGTTGATGAAAACCGGCGTTGTTCCACACTCGTTGGTCGTGGCCTGAGGCTGTGTAAAAGATGCGGCCATTGCCCTGCGTGCGAACCCACGTCCACGGTTCCGGCTCGGTGTGCGGATCGCCCTTCATCGCGTCGCGAACCATCAGCACCGTGCGGTTCTCTGTGTTGTGGTTCGAGTGAAAGTAAGTCTCGTCCCAGGCGGTGAATTCCTTCACGTCCTTCAGTGCGGGGTGATCCGGCTTCACTATCTTGGCGGCAAACTCCGTGCCCTGGTGGCTCTTGAACCGCCCGCCGACAAGTTGATCGAAGGCCGGTTCGTTGGCGAAGCACCAGCTCGCGCAATGCACCGGCACGAAACCGCCGCCGTTCTCGACGTAATTCTTGAGATTGGTCCATTGGTGCGGCTCGATCCTGCCGTGGTTGGCGTAGAGCAGCAGGGCGTCGAACTTGGCCAAACGTGAAGCATCGCCGAGGGCTTCCTCAACGGATGTCATGTAGTCAAAGTAGATCGCGTCGCGGCCAAGCGCGCGGGAGAGCATCGGGAAAAACCGATTGGAGTCGTGATGCTCGCTTTCGTGGCCGAGGAAGAGCACTCGGATCGGGCCATCAGCTGCATTGGCCAAGCGGGACATGCCCGGCGCAGCCGTAACAGCGGCGAGGCACAGCAACGTCAATAATCGAAATTTCATCATTGTGAACGGATGGGAAATGTAACGCGGAGACTGGCCGGAGCAAGGGCAAAGTAGCGCTTGGCTGGGCTTTTTTCACATAAAAACGACTCAAAAAGTAAGTCTTTCCATAACGACGGGATGTGTTAGCATATCGGACCCGATGGATTGAGGACTTTGGCCAAGCCTCCCTCGGAATGGGGGATGAGACGACAACCCATGAAGCAACCGTGATGATGAAATTCAAGGCAAACACCCGGCGTGATCTTCCCCGGATCGCGGAGAAACTGCAGCTCAGCCGTGACCAATTGACGGACATGCGGGCGGTGTCGGCGGTCCTGCCGTTCCGCGTCAACGACTACGTGATCGAGAACCTGATCGATCCCAAGTCGATCCCCAACGACCCGATTTTTCAGCTAACCTTCCCGCAACGCGGCATGCTCGAGGAGATCGATTTTCAGCGCATGCGCGACCTGGTGACCAAGGGTGCCTCCGAGTCGGAGATCAAGCTGGCGGCGGATAAAATCCGGGGGCAACTCAATCCGCATCCCGCCGGGCAAATGCAGCTCAACGTGCCGTCGCTTGGAGGCGAGGTGGTTGGCGGCATGCAGCACAAATATCAGGAGACGGTTTTGTTTTTTCCAAGTCAGGGGCAGACTTGCCACGCCTACTGCAGCTACTGTTTTCGCTGGGCACAGTTCGTCGGTGACGCCGATTTGAAGTTTGCCAGCCGGGAGGCGGATCAACTGGTGAACTACGTGCGGGACAACCCGCAAGTGAGCAGCGTGTTGTTTACCGGCGGCGACCCGATGGTGATGAAAACCTCGGTGCTGCGCCGCTACATCGAGCCGTTGTTGCGCGCCGACCTGCCGAACCTGCACAGCATACGCATCGGCACCAAGGCGCTGGCTTACTGGCCGTACCGATTTACCGAGGGCGAGGATGCCGACGACTTCCTGCGACTCATCGGTGAGGTGAAGTCGGCCGGCAAACACTTTGCGCTGATGGCGCACTCGAGCCACTCACGGGAGCTGGAGCCGGAGGTGGCGCGGCAGGCGGTTGATCGCGTGCTGAACGCCGGCGCGGTGATCCGTTGCCAAGCGCCGCTCATCCGCAAGGTGAACGACAACGCCAACGTCTGGGCGCAGCTTTGGCGTCGGCAGGTTCGGCTTGGCATGGTGCCTTATTATATGTTTGTGGAGCGAGACACCGGGGCCAAGGCGTACTTCGAGGTGCCGCTGGCCCGTGCGTACAACGTGTTCACCGAGGCGTACAGTCAGGTGGCCGGCCTGTGTCGCACCGTGCGCGGCCCGTCGATGTCCGCGCTGCCGGGCAAGGTGCTGGTGGACGGCATCACCGAGGTGGACGGTGAGAAGGTGTTTGTGCTGAAATTCCTGCAGGGTCGCGATCCCATGTGGGCGAACCGCGTCTTTTTTGCGCAATACGACCCGAAGGCCACGTGGCTGACGGATTTGAAGCCTGCGTTCGGTGAAGAGCGGTTTTTCTATGAGTCCGCCATGGAGGAAGCGCTGGCAGAATCGGCGCGAAAGGGTTGACGCCGCTTGACCCGTCTTGCTCGCTGGGCCTAGCATCCCCGGTGCCGATGATAAGGAACTTGAGCCGATTGATCACCGCCATTGCCGCTGTCCTCCTCTCCCATGTGGCGATGGGGCAGACTGCCTCCTCCTATCGGAACAGCATTGTTGCCGAGGTGAACGACAAGATCATCACCCGGCAAATGGTGATGGTTGCCATGAAGCGCGATGCTGACCACTTGCGTCGTCAATACGCCCGGCAGCCGCAGCTTTTAGGCCAGAAATACACTCAGCTTCAAGCTGACACTCTCGAGGCACTGATTCGCCGCGAGCTGATTCTGAACGAGTATAAGGAGAATGGCTACAACCTCCCCGAGTCTATCATCGAGCAGCGTATCAAAGAGGATATCCGATCCGATTACGGCAATCGCGTGACGCTCATCAAGACCCTCCAGAATAGTGACATGACTTATGAAGAGTTCGCCAGGTCCCAGCGGGAGAGGATCATCCAAATGGTGATGCGGGGCCAGTTCATCTCGACGGCGAACATCGTTATTTCCCCCCGACAGATTGAGGAATATTACGTGGCCAACAAGGATACGTTCCGCGCCGGTGTCGAAATTCGGCTCCGGATTATTTTTCTCGATGCCAAGAAGCACGGCGGTACGGACGGCACCCGGAAGTTGGCCGATGAGGTTCACCAGGTCCTGCAGTCGGGCGACGCCTTTGCCGGGGTTGCCTCTGTTTATTCCGATCAAAACCGTGCGGCGGGAGGGTTGCGCCCGGACTGGATCCAGCGTGGCGACTTAGTTCCGGCGCTGGAGAAGGCGGCCTTTGCGCTTGGCCAAGGCAAAATGAGCCCCGTTGTGGAGATGCCGCAGGGATGCTACATATTGCGTTGCGAGGAGATAAACCAGGCCAAGCTCGGCACCTTGTCTGAGGTTCGCGCGCAGATAGAACAGACCCTGCTGGAGAATGAGCAAAAAGCCCGCGAGGACAAATGGTTCGAGCGGCTCAAGAGCAAGTCTTACGTGAGGCAGTTTTTGTTTTGATGGAATGTGACGTTGACATGGATTTCACGAAAGAACACAGATTTGAAAACCATGAACAGGGAACGCGACAGCGTCTTGGAGTGCGGCGCTTAACTGAAAACTTAAACGTCGCTGCCAGACTTTGGCGTACTGCGGTACTGGGCCTGTTGTTGCCGCTCTTGGCGGCGAGTGCACTGGCCCAAGTGACGGTGAAGCTCGAGTTGCAAAAGAGCCGGTTTCTGCCGCGCGAATCGATGCTGGCCAAGCTGGAAATCGTCAATTTTTCCGGCCAAACGCTGGTGTTCGGCGAGGATGACCATTGGCTGCAGTTCCAGATCGAGTCAGAAACGGGAGAGGAGATCACCCCCATTTCAGATCCCCCACCCGTCAAGGGGCGGTTCACCGTCGAGTCCTCGATCCGAGCCACCAAGGAGGTGGATATCGCGCCGCATTACGCGCTCGAGCGAGCCGGCCGCTACACCCTCACCGCCACGGTGCACATTAAGCAATGGGGCAAACAACTCATCGCCAAGCCGGTCAAGTTCGACATCACCAACGGCACCGTGCTCTGGCAGCAGATATTTGGGCTGCCGTTGAAGAAGGGCGATCCCCCCGGCCAGCCGAAGCAGATTCGCCGCTACGTCCTCCAGCAGGCCAAGCGCCTCAGGGCGATGAGCCTCTACGCCCGGGTGGACAACGGCCTCGGTGGCAAAGTACACCGGGTGCTGCCAATCTGCCCCATGGTGTCGTTCAACAAGCCAACGGCTCAAGTCGGCCCAAAGAGCAACCTGCACGTGCTCTGCCAGACCGGGGCACGTGAATTCAACTACTCGGTGATCGACCCCGAAGGAAAAATCATTAAGCGTCGCCACTACCTCATCGCTACCAACCGCCCAAGACTGAATTTCAAAAAAGGGCAAATCTACGTCGCGGGAGGCTTCGAGCTCACCCGCCGAGACGACATCCCGTCGATCAATAAAAACGGCGAGGCACCAAAGTTAATCGTCCCGGGCAACGAGCCCAAGCCCATCCCCAACATCCAGCCGCCACTCCCGCTCCCGCCCAAGCGCACCGGGAATTGACTCGGCGGTCCACTGCATGATGAAACCGGGTACGCTCCCATCCACAGCCTTTGCTGCGTTGCTGGCGCTAGGCCAAGCCGGGTGCTGCAGCAGATTCCCATTGGCGAAGCCGGTCACCGGTATTCATCCCAAAAAAGAAATGACATTCTCCGAAGACGTTACCTTTCTCAAAAAACACGTCGACGTCATCACTCTTGGCCAAGGGAAAGTCTCCCCGCAAGTGGCCGTCGTGCCGGCCTATCAGGGCCGGGTGATGACGAGCACCGTCGGCGGTGCCGGTAGCCCGAGCCACGGCTGGATCAACTACGACCTTATCGCGTCCGGCAAGACCGGTTTGCACATCAACGCCTTTGGCGGCGAGGATCGCTTCTGGCTCGGGCCGGAGGGCGGTCAGTTCTCCATTTTCTTCAAAAAGGGTGATCCTTTCGACCTCGAACATTGGCAGACGCCGGCCGTTATTGACACCGCGCCGTATCAGGTGTTGTCGAGGACGGATAGCGAGGTGACGTTCCGGCATGAGGCAAAAATAAAAAACTACTCCGACACCGAGTTCAGCATTCGGATCGATCGCACCGTGCGGTTGTACAACCGTGTGAAGATAAGCGATCTGCTTGGCGCGGATTTGCCGGAGGGCATCCACGCTGTTGCCTACGAGACGGAAAACATCCTGACCAACACCGGCGACACGGCGTGGACGAAGCAGGGAGGGTTGCTGTCGATCTGGATTCTCGGCATGTACAAGCATTCCGAGCAGACGACCGTATTAGTGCCGTATGTGGAGGGCGACGAAGCCAAGCTCGGCCCGATAGTCAACGCCGACTACTTCGGCACGGTGCCGGCCGATCGGCTGAAGGTGGCGGATGGGGTGATTCGGTTTTCCGGCGACGGCCAGTATCGCAGCAAGATCGGCCTGACCTCGCAACGCGCCAAGCCGGTGCTCGGCAGTTACGACGCAACGCGGCAACTGCTGACCATCGTGCAATACACCAAGCCGGAAGGGGCAACTGATTACGTCAACTCCATGTGGGAACTGCAGGCCGAACCGTTCAAGGGCGACGTGGTGAACAGCTACAACGACGGGCCACCGAGTCCGGGAGTCAAGCCACTTGGCCCGTTTTACGAGCTGGAATCCTCCTCACCGGCGTTGGCGCTCAAGCCGGGAGAAAGCGCCGCCCACATCCACCGCACCATCCATCTTCAAGGCGGTGAAGCCGCCGTTCGCGCCTTTGGCCAAGCACTCCTCGGTGCTATCGAATAATATTGGTCGCGGGTTGGCCGTGGAGGTGGTTGCCGTTTTTTGAGGCTTGAATGGCCTTGGGCGTGTCGACCGGCGCGCCGGGGTCGCCCTGCGCGTTCATCCAGCGATCCAATTCCTTCCGCAGCTTGGCCAAGTGCTTGGCTTCCGACGGGTCGTTGGCCAGGTTTTCCATTTCATACGGGTCGGCGGCGACGCGATAAAGTTGCTCGGCCGGCCGGTGCATATAGCGTTTGACCAGGTTGTAACTGCGCGGCGAGTTCCACGAATCCCAAACCCATGTGGCCCAGTACGGATTGTTGAGTTGGCCTGTGCCTCGTGTGCCCATAAGGTGTTTCTCGATGTAAATCTCATCCGGCAAAAGATTTCGAATGTAATGGTACTCACCGTCACTCACGGAGCGGATCGGGTAGGGTGGGCCTTCCGGGATGTTGTTGTGTATGCCGTAAGTGAATTGCCGATGCACACCGGTTTTGCCGTGCAGCACCGAGAGAAAACTCGAGCCATCGTAGGGATGCAGTGACGGCTTGCCCCCGGCTGCATCAACGAGCGTTGGCAAAATGTCAGCATACTGAACAAGGGCGTCGGTACGTTTACCGGCTGGCACTTGACCTGGCCAGCGGGCGACCAGCGCAGTGTGTACTCCGGTGTTCCAGTTCGTCCATTTGTTGCCGGGAAACTGCGACCCCTGCTCGGAGGTGAACAGCACAAGGGTGTCTTCCTCTGCGCCACTTGCCTTGAGCGTGTCGAGAATCTGGCCGACCTGGCTGTCCATGTAGGTGATCTCAGCGAGGTACTTGGCGAAGTCTTGTCTGGTGCGAAGCGTGTCTGCAATGTTCGGCGGCAGCTTGAGTTTGGCTGGTGGGTATTGCGACGGGTCGCCCATTACCCAAGGTACATGCGGTTCCACCAAAGCGACAACTAGGCAGAACGGTTGATTGTTGTCGCGCTTCATAAAACCGCTGATGCCGTTAAGTTCGTGGGGTCGGGTGGGATTACGAACACAATTAGGATCGAAGCCGCCGACTTTTTCGAACGGAAACGCCGCCGCCGGTTTCACGTGCACCTTGCCGGCGATGCCCACGCGGTAGCCCAGTGAGCCGAGGTGGTGTGGCATGCTTTTGATGCTTGGCTGGCTGGCGGAGTGATTCCACGCGCAACCGTTATGTAGTGGGTACTGACCGGTCATCAACTCGGCACGGCATGGTTGGCACATTGCCTCGGCAAGATAGGCGCGATTGAAGGTGAGCCCCTGGCTGGCCAGACGATCGATGTTTGGCGTCTTCGCGTTTTGGCCGCTGTATAGTGGAAGGTCGTTGTACGTGCAGTCGTCGGCCATAACAATCAGCAAGTTGGGTCGCTTAGCCATGGCGTTGGTCGCTTGGCCAATGGCAATGAATAGAAGGAAAAGGAGAAACCGGCTCATGGAGAGCGAGCATCCCTCTAAAGGGGTAAAGGGGTCAATCCATTCCCGGATGGGACTTCAGAGTGCTTACCGGTTACTTTACGGCGTCCACGTAATCGCGGCCCTTGGTTCGCTTGGTTTCATAACGTGGGTTGGTGCAAAATAGCTTCACCTCATGGGCCTGCATCCGGGTGACAATGCCTTCTTTTCGAACGACGATTTTTTCGTCGCCGTAAAGCAGGTGAAGCGTACGGCCGTTCAATGCCTCCAGTTCGGTGACATCGACTCCGAGATGTCGGTGATCGTCTTCGTTGACCAGGATCAGGAGATAATCGGTTTGGTTGCTTTTCAGCTTGCCTCGAACACCGATTCCCGGTGCGTCAAAAAGATCGTCGATGACTGCCACTTCAACGGTTTGGTCGGCACCTACTAAAAGTGCTTCGAGTTCGCCTAACTCGGCGGTCAAGGCGTGGAGTGATTCCCTAAAAAGTGGATCGTCGATGGTTTGTGTTCCCCAATAGAGGATGCCGCGGGCACCGTGCGCAATGGCGTCATAGGCCATGAATCTTGACTGGTGATAGCTCGGATAAAGACGCTTGCGTCCGGCTTTAACCTTGTGCCATGAGAACCCCTGCAGAACCATCCAGACCGGCTTGCCGCGACCGATTGCATCCCAACGATCCACCAATCGCCCGATACTTTGCAGGTCGGTGCCGGCTTTTCGGACGGCGTAGTAATCGCAGCCGGTGATGTCGATGGAGTCGATGTAATCCCGAATGTATTTTACGTCGCTGTCAGCGGCTTCGTTTACCCAGAAAGGCAGGTTTCGTTCGTCCAGCTCCTGGACGAGCCGTATGCCTTCGTTCATCTTTGTGATGACTTTGTCTCCCTCTTTTTTGGCATAATTTACAGCCTTGGGTATCTGGTTATTCCAATCTTCACGGGTGAAGCCGGCTCGCTCCTTGAGAAAGCTGTATGCGGTAAATGTCCATACGATTTCGTCCGGCCCCTCCCATACGGCCAAGGCAGGGTGGTTCCGCAGAGTCTCAATTTGTTTCCGCAACTCCGGTGTTACCCCCTGTTGGACACTGAGCGGCACCCAGCCCATCATTCCTTGCGCGTGTGCCGAATCGAGGGAGGCCCGGTTGCTGCATCGGACAAGGTTGATGCCACTCTGAGCCATTCTTTGAAGCTCTTCCTTGTTACCTGGGAACTCATAGAAACCGATCGGGAAACGTAGCTTGCCGTTGTGGTCTTTCAGAATGCCGGGGTGTCTTGGCTTTTTTTCAACGGTTAGGATTTGCATCCCGCGTTTGGCGGCGACGGAGACTTCGCCCCCTCCGGCCAAGGTCAAAGTTTCATTGCCCGTCCTCGTCCCGAAATCGGTTCGCCGCGCCAGCACACGGTTGCCCAGACGCAGGCCTGACACGACTGGGCTGGGCTTTGAGGGCACGTCAAACTGGACCGGCACTCCACGGTCGATGAAGCCGCTGTACTGCAAACTTTCGCGGTATACTTCATGAACCAGCTGGATTTCTGTTGGCAACTCCTTGCCGGTACACCAGAGGAAAAACGTGTCGTGCCCGCGCAATAGCATGTGCCAGAGGAGTTCCTGATAGTTTTCTTTGCTGAACTGTTCCACGGACGGATCGGGATTGTCCGGGGGCGCGGTGGTGTGCCAGTGGACAAAGGGAATGATCGGTGTCTGCTGTGAGGTATGTTGGCCTGCATTAGAGGTGACCAACATCATGTTGTAAAACCAGCGATAATCCTTTGGCTCAAAATCGTACCAACCGAAAGTGCGATACCATGTGTAAACCACCGGCATCGCAAAGGTGTATCCGCACGGTTCAAACTCATGGTTCCACTCGCGGTATCGGGCGCGTTGATCCGACAACGCCGGGGCGCCGGGGGTTTCGCGTTCAAAGTAGTCGTACCAGTACCGGTAGCCGTTGTGGGGATTCACGCCGTAATTGCCGACAAGCGCCTCGGGGAAATAACGGGTGACATTGTCGCCGAACGCCTCACGTTGAAGTTGGCTTCGCACCTCGCGGAGCTTTGTCTGGAAGGATCGAAAGTCTTTGATATCCGGCACGTGCTCGCGGCAACGGCGGCAGCGCTTGGAACTGGCCCAGGCGCCGTTCCATTCGATGGGGCCGTCGATCTCCCAGTCCGCGAAGATGAAATCGACACCTATGCCGGCGGCCTTGTATTGCTTCAGGAACGCCTCGACGCGTTGCCGGATGACCGGAATCCGGTGCTCGAGCGTAAACGGGCAGCCCATCGTGCCGCCAAACGAGGTCTCGGCAAAAGGCTTGCTGTCGGCATCAATGTGCTGGGTCTTATCGGTGCCGTCAAAGAAGGAATACAGGCATCCTGTGGCATGGACGGAAACCATCCTGCCCAAGCGCTGCTGTATCTTAGCGATTCGCAATCCTTCTTTCAGCGATGCCTCAAATGAACCGTGGTTCCAATTTACCGAATAGCCGATGCCACGCTTGGCCAAGTCGTTCAACACTTTCTCCGCTTGGCCATCCGGCAGGGAAGAGAGTGAGCCGCTGATGGGCAGCACGAAAAGAGGCAGTCGACCGTTTATAGTCGTCTCAATTGGTTTGGTGTTTTCGAGAATGGCTCGAAGGTTGTCGGGCAACTCTTTTAAGGATTGCGCCATAGCCGCTTGGCCAAGAGCTAAAAAAAGAGGAAAAAGAAAAAGCCGGGTCATCGGCGGGGAGCATCCCGTGCACCCTCGGACGGGTCAACCTTTTCGCCCGGGTTTCCCTACGCGTCGGTTTGACCACTAAGCGTGGCAAACAGCTGTGTGGGTACAGGGTGGTAATCACGCAAAAACCTCTTTTTTTGCGTGCATTTGAGGCATGGCGTGTTACAATACCCCCCGACCTATGAGCAACCCAATCGCCCGAATCAATGGCGGATTTCCCTTAGTGGGCCGCTTGGCATTGTCCGCAATTGCTGCAGCGACCATTACAACCCATGCGGTGGAGTTCGAGAACGACGTCATCGAGGGCAATCTCGACACGACGCTAAGTTACGGAGGATCCTTCCGAACATCGGCCACAGATCCCGGCAACATCGGCATTGCCAATGGCGGTACCCGCTACTCCGTCAACGGGGACGACGCCAATCTCAACTACGGCACCGGCCTGTTCTCACACGTGGCCAAGGGCACGCACGATCTGGAGTTGGACTTCAAGAAATTCCAGAACGTGAGCCTGTTTCTGCGCGGCACATACTTTGTCGACTTCGAGAACATCCGCAGCGACAGCCCGTTGAGCGACGCGGCTAAGCGCGAGGTCGGCCGCGACATGGAGTTACTCGACGCCTACATCTCGTACGACCTCCCGACCTCCATTCCGGTGAACATTCGCCTGGGTAACCAGGTGCTGAGTTGGGGCGAAAGTACGTTCATCCAGAACGGCATCAATGTCATCAACCCGATCGACGTGACCAAGTTCCGCATCCCCGGTTCGGAGCTGCGCGAGGCGTTGCGACCGGTGCCGCTTCTATCAGTGTCTCTGCAGGCAACCGACAACCTGACACTGGAGGGCTTTTACCAGTTCAAGCAGGAGGAGATGGAGATCGACCCCGCCGGCAGTTACTTCAGCACAAAGGATTTTGTCGGGCCGGGCGGTCAGTACGCCATGCTTGGTTTCGGGAGTACGGGCCAGCCCAACATGGAGAGTTACATGGACAATCCGCTTTACGGTTTGCTTGAGGGAGAATCGGCCAGGGTGCCGACTGTTTCAAACCCGAGGTTCAACCCGGCCCTGCCACCTAGCGCGGCGAATGCGCCGTTCCTTCCCTCGGGCGCAGCTGCGATTCCGCGAGGTCAGACTAACCGGGCCAGCGACAGCGGGCAGTTCGGTTTGGCTGCACGCTATTTCGCCGAGGGGCTCAACGATACGGAATTTGGTTTTTACTTCATCAACTACCACAGCCGACTGCCGGTGATAAGCGCCATGACCGGGCGCGACATCTCTACCGAATTGGAGCCTACTGTTAACGCGGTCAAGGGAGGGATTGCTCAGATTGATGGTTTGTTGACCCAGGTGACCGGGGGCTTGGCCCAGGTCACTAGCGGACTGACCCAGGCCGATGCAGGCTTGGTGGAAGTAAACGGGGCCATTGCCCAACTTGAGGCGGCAGATCCCAACAGTGCAGATTTGGTTGCGTTAAGAACCCAACAGGCAACGCTTGTTGGCCAGAGAGAGGGACTCTTAGCCCAGCAGACAGAGCTGTCGACCAATCAAGCAGCTCTCAATGCTCAACGCGCTGGTTTCACGGGTCAATTGAATGGCCTCCAGAACAGTCTCCCGCAGCTTTATCCCGGAACGGCTCGCTATATGTTCGAGTATCCAGAGGACATCCAGTTGTTCGGAGTAAGTTTCAACACCGAGATCGGCGCCACCGGTATCTCACTTCAGGGGGAAGTGTCTTACCGGCGTGATGTGCCACTGCAGGTGGATGACATCGAGTTGCTAGTTGCCGGCCTCACTCCTTTCAACTCGGCACTGGGAAATATCGGTCTGATTCCGGTGGTCGACACCAATGGTGACGGCGTGCCGGACATGGGTAACCCTGCCTGGCAGGGTCGTAGCATGACGCAGCTCGGGGCGCAGGATTTCAACAGCTACGTCCAAGGCTACCGTCGGTTTGAAGTCTGGCAACCGCAGTTTACGGTGACAAAACTTTTTGGCCCCACGCTTGGTGCTTCGCAATGGGTGCTTGTTGGTGAAGCTGCCGCAACGGTGGTTCCGGATTTGCCAAGTAAGGATGTTCTGCGTTTTGACGGTCCCGGCACGGCACTCAGTGGTGATCCGTTAGCACCCGCGATTCTTGCTGGCCAAGGGCATGCACCATATTCTGAATCGGCCGATGGGTTCGCGGATGATTTCTCTTGGGGTTACAGATTGGCTGCGCGCATCGACTACATGGACGTGATCGGTGGTGTGAACCTGTCGCCGGCGATTGTGTTTGCGCACGACGTCGATGGCAACACGCCGTTGCCGCTGGGTAACTTCCTGCACGACCGGAAGAGCGTGACAGTGGGCGTGACCGCCACATATCAAAACTCATGGCAAGGTACGCTTAAGTACACCGATTTTTTTGGCAACGAGGACTACAACCTCATGTACGACCGCGACTTTCTGCAGGCGATGGTTCAATACTCGTTCTAATCTAAACTAATTTTAACTATGAAACGTAACACTGGTTTTTATCTGATCACAGCCGCCGCACTGGCTGCGGGTGTGACTACAGCAACGGCTCAAAGTGCTTCCGACCTGGGCAAAAGTCTGACGCCGCTTGGAGCCGAGAAGGCCGGCAACGCCGCTGGCACCATCCCAGCCTGGGAGGGGGGCATCACGCAGCCGCCTGCGGGCTACAACTCAGGGGATCATCACCCAGACCCGTTTGCCAATGACAAGATAAGCGCAACCATCAACGCGGCCAACGCCGAGCAATACGCAGACAACCTGACCGAGGGTCACAAGGCGCTTCTTGCTAGATACGCTTCCACCTACAAGATGCCGGTGTACCCCACCCACCGCAGCGCCTCCGCGCCGCAGGATATTTATGATGCCACCAAGGCCAATGTCAGGTCCGCCAAGCTGGCGGACGGCGGCAACGGTGTGGCCGGTGCTTCCCGAGGGGCTCCGTTTCCGCTTCCGAAAAACGGGCAGGAAGTGATCTGGAATCACCTGCTGCGCTACCGCGGCCTCGGCGGATTGCGCAAGGTCGGGCAGGTTGCCCCGACTCGCACAGGCGACTACACACTGGTTCAGCTCGAGGAAAAATTTCTGTGGAACTACCACCAACCCGGTGCTGCCACGGAGAGCGTCGACAATGTGATGGGCTACTTTGAGCAAAAAGTCACCGCGCCCGCTCGTTTGGCCGGGACAATCCTGATGGTGCACGAGACGATTGACCAAGTGAAAGAGTCTCGCCGAGCTTGGGTTTACAACACCGGCCAGCGCCGCGTGCGCCGTGCGCCGCAGGTTGCCTACGATAACCCTGGCACGGCATCGGATGGCATGCGCACCAGCGATCAACTCGACATGTTCAACGGCGGGATCGACCGTTATGACTGGAAACTCGTCGGCAAAAAGGAGGTCTATGTGCCTTATAATTCCTACAAGCTACATAGCGACAGCCTGAAGGTGGCCGACATTGTTACGCCGATGCACATCAACCAGGAGCACAGCCGCTACGAGTTGCACCGCGTCTGGGTGGTCGAGGCCACTCTCAAGGAGGGCAAGCGCCACATTTATGCCAAGCGCCGCTTTTACGTGGACGAGGACAGTTGGGGCGTGCTGGTCGTGGATCAGTACGACAACCGGGGTCGTTTGTGGCGCGTGTCTGAGGGGCATGGCATCAACTACTACGACATCCTCAGTTTCTGGTCCACGCTCGAGGTACACATGGATCTTTTGTCCGGCCGCTATCTCGCGTACGGCTTGGATAATGAAAACGAGATGTACGACTTCTCGTACCAGTCCAAGCCGGGTGACTACACGCCAGCTGCGTTGCGCCGGCGAGGTCGCCGTTAAGCAAGCAATTGATTGGTGAGTAAAATCCCCAACCAACCCAACCAACCCGAAGACGGGCCGGGGTTCGCCCCGGCCCGTTCTTTTTTTCGCCACCGCAATCTAAGCTGGATCTCAGTTTGGCCAAGCGGATGGGTTGCGGTACTCCTCCTGTGCATCGACTTGGCCAAGCCGGTTGCGCAGCCGATCGATGGTGACGCCGTTACCGTGCAGTTAGCCAAGAGCTCGCTGTTGCTTGACGTCCACGGACGGGGCGAACGCGCCCTGGCCGTTGGCGATCGCGGCCACATCCTACTCACGACCGACAGCGGCCACAACTGGCAGCAAGTCCCCTCTCCGACCCGGCGCATGCTTACGGGGGTGTTCCTCGTTGACGAACAGGTCGCTTGGGCGGTGGGCCATCAGTCGGTGATCTTAAAATCCGGTGACGGTGGCGAAACATGGGCCAAGGCCAACGTCGAGAATGACCCCGAGACCGCCTACCTCGACATTCTTTTTTTGGACGCCAAGACCGGTTTCATCGTGGGTTCGTATGGCAATTTTCTCTCGACCAGCGACGGCGGCAGAACGTGGACCGAGGCGAAGCAGGATGACGACCCGCACTTCAGCCACATCATCCCCGCGCCGGACGGTGGCCTGTGGTTGACCGGTGAGTTTGGCACCGTACGGCGTAGCGGCGACCGGTCCAGGCGCTGGAAACCGCTGGCGACGTCGTACGAAGGCACGTTCTTCGGCACGCTGCCCTTGGCCAAGGGCGGTGCGGTGGTGTTCGGTTTGCGCGGCAACATCTTTCGCAGCGAAGACGGAAAGGCGTGGAAACAGGTTGAGTCGCCAACGCAGTCGCTATTACACGGCGGCTTGGCCTTGGCCGACGAACGGCTCGTGCTCACCGCCGCCGCCGGTCAACTGCTGGTCAGCGCCGACGAGGGGCGCTCGTTCCGCTTGGCTGCCTGGCCGGGCGCTGCATCAGCCACGGCGACCAGCCTGTGGCAGGCCGCTGACGGAGGCGTGCTGCTGACAAGTGACAAGGGCGTGCATCGGCTCGAGTTGGCCGACCTAAAAATGGAGGCGGCGAAATGAGCGGCACTGGTTCCGCAGCACGAGTGGAGCAGTGGGTGTTCGGTCGCCGCAAATTGTTACTGGTTGTTTTCCTGCTGGCCACGGTGGTGCTGTTTGGGTTTGCTACGCAGACGAAGATCGACGCCGGCTTCGAGAAACAACTCCCGCAGGGACACCCGTACATCGAGACGTTCACGAAATATCAGGCGGAGTTCGGCGGCGCCAACCGCGTGATGATCGCGCTGATGGCGAGGGAGGGGGACATTTTCACGCCGGAATATTTTACAACGCTCGAAGCGGTGACGCAGGAAATGTACGGCATGCCGGGCGTCGATCAGTCGAGCGTCACGTCGCTCTTCACGCCGAATGTCCGGTTCACCGAGGTCGTCGAGGATGGCTTCACCGGCGGGAATGTTGTGCCGTCCGACTTCACGCCGACGCCCGCAGGCTTGGCCAAGGTGCGAGAGAACGCGCTCAAGTCGAACTACATGGGCCGGCTCGTGACCGACTCGTTCAACGGCGCGATGGTGATGGTCAACCTGCTCGACATCGACCCCGACACCGGCGAGCGGCTCGACACCTTCGCCGTGGCCAATCGGCTGGAGGAACTGCGCACAACGCACGAGTCGGACGCTGTCAGCGTGCATATCATCGGCTTCGCCAAGGTGATGGGCGACGTCCGCGACGGGGCGCTCAACGTGGTGTTTTTCTTCGGCGTGACGGTGGTGCTGACTTCGCTGCTGGTCTGGTTTTATGCGCAGTCGTTTTGGTTCGCGGCGCTGCCGCTGGGCTGCTCGATCTCGGCGGTGGCGTGGCAGCTTGGCTTGTTGAACCGGCTTGGTTACGGCATTGACCCGATGTCGATCCTCGTGCCGTTCCTCATTTTTGCGATTGGGGTGAGCCACGGCGTGCAGATGGTGCGGGCGTTTCGCGCCGAGCTGTTTGCGGGCTGCGACCCGCTCGCTGCGGCGCGGAGTGCGTTCCGGCACCTGCTCGTGCCGGGCAGCGTGGCGCTGATCACGGACACGATTGGGTTTGTCACCATCCTGCTCATCCCGGTGCCGACGATTCGTGAGTTGGCCATCGCGGCAAGCATCGGCGTGGCGGCGATCATCCTGACGAATTTGCTGCTGTTGCCGTTGCTGTTGTCGTACCAACCGCCCCCCGCCGGATACCGCGAGAGTGTGGCTAGGCGCAAGGCGTGGACGGGTAAAATCTGGCATGCTGCCGCGCATTTGTTGGGGCCAAAAGTGTCGGTCGCGCTGGTTGCCGTTTGCGCAGTTCTGTTCGCGCTTGGCTTCTCGCAGGCCAAGCGAGTGGAGGTCGGTGACTTGCACGAGGGCGTGCCGGAGTTGAGGCCGGACTCGCGCTACAACATCGACAGCGCGATGATCACCGATAACTTCAACCTTGGCGTCGATATTTTCATCGCGTTCACCGAGACGGTGGAGGACGGCTCGGTGGACTACGCGGTGATGGAGTTGCTTGACCGTTTCGAGTGGCACTTGGCCAACGTCGACGGTGTGAAGAATGTCATGGGCTTGGCCGGCATCGCTCGCACGATCAATTCCGGCTACAGCGAGGGCAGCCTCAAGTGGCGTGTGTTGCCGCACAACCGCGAAATGCTGGCGCAGGCGGTCGGTCGCGTGGAGACTTCGACAGGCCTGACCAACCTCGACGGCAGCGTGTTGCCGGTGATGGTTTTTCTCGAGGATCACAAGGCGGACACGCTACGCCGCGTAGTCGATGCCGTGAAGGGGTTCGATGAAAAGCACGGAACTGAAAAAACGCGATTTCGCCTGGCCGGCGGCAATGCCGGCGTGATGGCGGCGACCAACGAGGTGGTCGATGCGGCGCAGTTTCCGATTTTGATTTATGTGTACGTCGCGGTGGCGCTGCTGTGCTTCGCGAGCTACCGCTCGCTAAAGGCGGTCGTGTGCATCGTGCTGCCGTTGGCGCTGGTGTCGGTGTTGGCGCACAGCCTGATGCACGCGCTGGAGATCGGCCTGAAAACTTCGACGCTGCCGGTGGTGGCGCTGGGCGTGGGCGAGGGGGTGGACTACGGGATTTATCTATTCAGCTGCTTCGTGGCGCAGCGGCGCAAGGGGCTTTCGTTTGCCGAGTCGATGGACGCCGCGATGACGCAAGTCGGCAGCGCGGTGGTGTTCACCGGCCTGACGCTTTCCGTCGGGGTCGGCACGTGGGCATTCTCGGCGCTGCAGTTTCAGGCCGACATGGGTATCCTGCTGATGTTCATGTTTTTGATGAACATGGTTTTTGCCATCCTGCTGCTGCCGGCGATCGCGCGGCTGCTCTTCCGCTCATAGCGGCTTCATTTGTTCCTCGACAAACTTCCGGATCACCGCCAGCTCGGCTTCGCCTTGGATGGTGTGTTCCTTCTCGAACACTTCCCACTGCATGCGGATGCCGCCGGCCTGCAGTTGCTCCATCTGCGCCTGGGTCTGGGCCAGCGGCAGCAGCGGATCGGCCGTGCCGTGCGTGATAAGGAACGACTGCTCCGCCGCGACCGGCGATTGCTTGGCGACGAGCCGCTCCGGCTCGTGCGCGTAGCCGCTGATGCCGACCAGACCGGCGAACCGGTGCGGATAGCGAATGCCCACCTCGTGCGTCATCAAGCAGCCCTGCGAAAAACCGAACACAAACGTCTGCTCCGTTGCGAAGCCATCGGCGCGCTGTCGGTCGAGCAGATCGAACAACAATCTACGGCTGCGTTCCACGCCGATGCCCGGTTTGTCATAAATGTCGTACCACGAAAAGCCGCCGTGGTAGTCGTCCGGCGCATTGGCGAGCAGGGTGTTGAGCCTTGGGTTGTTCAGCGCGCGTGGCAGCCAGCGGAACCCCTCCATGCTGTCGCCCAGCCCGTGTAGCACCACCATCATCCATTTGGAATCCGCCTCGGCGGCGGGAATCAGTTCCGTGTCCAGCACGGCGGCAGTGTAGCGAGCCGCCGGCACGATCCAAGGCGGGAAAAACTTCAGTTTTTCGGGCTCATGCCGACAATGGCAGTGATTATGCAGGTTGCTGGTGTCCAGGTTTCCGCACAGAAGTTGTTCCAATCGGCAAGGAGCGACTTGAGGCAGTCGTTGACGGCTGAACCAGCGGAGGCGGCGCAATTAATTTTAAAATCCCGTGAGCAGTCAGCCATCGCGACGAAGCTGCTCCAGACCGCCGACGAGAACGACAAGCGCGTTCTCGACATGGTCGCTTGAGTGGGGGTTGCCCCTAGCTGGGATCGTATTCGTAGTCTGCGTTCGCCAAGGCCGCTTGGCCAAGCGCGTGTTTCAACGGGTCGATCTCTTCGGCGCTGAAGCCAAGGTGCGAGTGCCGCCGCCATCCCTCGGCGTGCTGAAATTTCCCCGATGCCTGGCCAAGCGCCAGCGACATTTCCTCCATCGTTTGCAGGTACGAGTCCATCCCTTGGCTGACATCGAGCCACTCCTTTTGGCTGCGATGCGCGGCGAGCGCCTGCCGCTTGGTTTCGAGCACACTCGTCGTGTCGACGAACAGCCCGGGCACGACCCGTTGCCGCAGGGCATCGCGCAAACCGTGAGGCATCCCGTGGTACACCTCCACCTCGCCGTCCACCGCCGGGCGCGCGGGCGAGACCCCGAAGTTTGGCATGCCGCGCGAGAAGGCGGCCGTCACGGCCAGGCGTGAGGTGTTGGTGTGATCCTCCATGTAATCCTCCGGAGAATGCGTCAGCACGATCGACGGGTTCACATCGCGGATGATCGAGGCCAAATGCCGCAGATGCCGGAGGTCGTAAAAAATCTCGAGATCGCGCGAAAACGGCTGGTGAAAAGTTGCGCCAAGTATGGCAGCGGCCTCCCTCGCCTCGGACAGTCGCTTGGCCTCGATTTCCTCCGCACTCAAGCTGACGCTGCCGCAGTTGCCGCTCGAGATGTTGAGGCAGTGCGTCTCCCAACCGACCTCCCGCAGCAACAGCAGCGTGCCGGCCATCATGAACTCGATGTCGTCCGGGTGAGCGGCGATGGCGATGGCGACTCGCCGGGGCTGTTCGGTCGGGTCAGGCACGCAAGTCGGAAAGTTTCACTGGCCGGTTTTTCTTCGCGGACAAGTCTGCGGCGAAGATGACCTCGTGCGACTTGGCCGCCGTGGCGAGGTCGGTCAACGGCATCGGCTTGCCCTTGGCCAAGGCGGCAAAAAACGCCTCGAATTGCGACTGGAACGGGTGGTCGCTCACGTCGCCCGAGTCGACCATTTTCATCGACAACTCGCTCCACTTGTTTTTGTCGAGACCGCTTGGCCCGCCGAGTGTGTTCGAGTGAAATTTGTTGTCCAGTAAACTGCCCTCGCTCCCGACGAGGTGCGTGTGAACATAATACGGCTGAAGACAGTCGATGATCGACGCTGTCTTGCCGACGCGGCCGTCTTTAAATTTGAGAATCGTCACGCTGCTCGTGTCGTACTCGTATTTTTTGAAATCCTTGTTCGCCGAGCCGGTCGAGTAACTGCTGACACTCTCGACCTCGCCGCCCATGTAGAGCAGCAGCGCGTCGAGCGCGTGGCACCCGGCCGAGAGCAGGCTGCTGCCGCCGGCATTGCGCTTGGTGTTCCAGCGAAATTGCCCGTACCACGGGCCGATGCCGTGATAGTAATCCACCTCGCCGTAATGAATCTGCCCCAGCAACCCGCGATCGATCACGCTCTTCGTGGCGATGAGTTGGCTCGAGAAGCGCAACTCGAAACAGACGCACGCTTGCACGCCGGCCTCGGCCACTGCCTTTTGCATCGCCCGCAAATCTTTCAAATTCAACGCGAGCGGCTTTTCGATAATCAAATGTTTACCCGCCTTCGCGGCGGCGATGACTTGGCGCATGTGCTGGTACGGATAACTGCACACCGAGATCACATCGATCGCCGGATCGGCGAGCATCTTTTTGAAATCAGTGTGGCACTGGATTTCGCCGCCGTGTTTGGCACTGAGTTCCGCCGGGTCGAGTTTACGTGACGAGCAAACCGCCGTGACCCGCCCTTGGCCGGTGGCGTTGATCGAGTCGATGTGCGCGCCGGCCACCCATCCGTAGCCAATGACGCCAATGTTGAATTTTTTCATAAGTTCCGAATGATCCGGAGGCCCGATGCCACAACGAACCCGCCGCCTTGTCAACTATTGCGTGGTGGCGCGAACCGTGGAATGTTTCTCGCTCGTCAGGTTGTGCGGTGTAACCGATCGGCTGTTTGCGCCGTCTTTGCCTGCTTACGCGGAAAAATCGAATCAAGCTTATGTCAAAATCCAAAACGAATTCCACCCCCGACTGCGATTGCTCCACCGGCAACTGTCGACCCTCGCGCCGCCAGTTTTTCAGCCGCGGCGCCCAGTCCATCGCTGCCATCGGCGTGGCGGTGCAATCCGGCGCGACCGCCCGTGCGGCGCGGCTCAAGCCAAGCGGTTGGCTGCCGACCGGCCTCGGGCAGACGCGCGACATGACTGTGGCCGACGGCTTGGTTTATGTCGCCGGCGACTCGGCGGTGGTCGTACTCAAGCTAGGCGGCGAGCCGGTGCGGCGGATGGAGTTCGCCGAGGCACCGCGTTGCATCGCCGTGGCCAAGCGGCGTTTGGTCGTCGGCCTTCGCGACCGGGTGTTGCTCTGCGATCTCGACGGCGAAACGCAGGCCGAGACCAAGCGCTTGGCCAAGGGTGCCGCGTTGACCAGCCTGGCCGTGGCGGAGGACGGCACGATTTTTGCGGCCGACGGCGGCAGCAGTTCCATTTGGCGCATCAGCCCCGACGGCGAGGTGCTCGACCGTCTGGCCGGCGGCAAGGGCGGGCGGTTCGCCGTGCCCAAGTCGTTCTTCCCTATCACGTGGGCCGACGGCGGCCTGGTCGTCGCGCACCCGGGCCGGCACCGTGTCGAGCGTTACGATGCCGACGGCGAGTTGCTGGCGCGCTGGGGCAAACGCTCCCGCGGGCTCGCCGGTTTTTCCGGCTGCTGCAACCCGGTGAGCGTGGCGGTGACCGACAGCGGCGAGTTCGTGACCGCCGAGCGCGGCCAGCCGCGCATCAAGCTGTTCGGCAAGGACGGCAAGTTCCGCTCGGTGATCGCCGGGCCGGAGGCGTTCGATGCCGAGGAACACGAGCAGGTGGACACAGACGCGGAGTTGGTTGCCTGCCAAAACGGCGGCATCGAGGTGGGACTGCTCGGCGACCAGGTCGTCGCGCTCGATCACACCACCGCGTCGTTCCGGCTGTTCGACTTTGCGTAACCGGCTTCGATACCCGACGTGAAATTGAACACGAAACTTTACGTGTGGCTCGCCGCGCTTGGCCTTGGCACCGCGCTTGGCCAGGCGGCGGAGGAGGACGCCAAGCCGGAAGGCACGCACGCCGAGATCGAGCCGATCCGTTTCGGCATGCACCCCAGCGGAAAGCCCATCACCATCAAGACCATCGCGATGAACCGCGACGGCGACTTGCTCGTCGGCATCTCGTGGGGGGAAGGCAAGATGGAATTCGCGCAGCCACGCGGTGAAGATGGCGGCGGCCGAGCTGGCAGAGGTGGCCGGACACGACCCGGTGGTGAACGGGGCTCCGGCGGGTTTATGCAGGCATTGCCGGTCGTTGTGGCTCTTGACGCGAACGGGGATGGCGAGATTTCGACCAAGGAAATCGAGAAGGCCGAGGAGGCCCTGGCCAAGGTCGACAAAAACGGTGACGGCAAGTTGAGCGGCGACGAGTTGCGGCCCTCCCGTGGTGGCAGCCAACGCGAACGCCGCCCCGGTGACCAGGCGCAGGGCACCGAAAAGTCGGGCGATGAGGTCGCTCGTATCCTGGAGTTTGGCAGCGATGAGGACATCGCCGACTTGGCCCGCGAAGCTAGTTCGCGGCAATTCATGGAGGCGTTGCGCGAGATGAGTTCCGACGACCGGCGCAAGGTGATGAGCGCATTGCCGGGGGAGGTA
>JABGZB010000206.1 GCA_018674955.1 Verrucomicrobiota bacterium
CGGCCCCTTGAACCACAGGACACCCTGCCCGTGGCCACGAGTGGCGAAGTAGTCGGTGTGGCCGTCGCCATTTAGGTCCGCAGGCATGATGTTGGTCGCTCCAGGCTGATTGACCGCGAGTAAATGTTATTCCCATGCCTGTGTCGGGTCCATGGGCTGTTCCCACCAGGCGAACCATTGGCCGCCGGGAAAGGCGTCCCCGCCCTTGGCCGCGCAACTGATGTCGGGGCGACCATCGCCATTCACGTCGCCAAAACCAGTGTAATGCGAGGCGCCAGGAGCATCGCCTCGGGCAAACACGTAGCGAATCCAGCACTTGGCCGTGTGGGGGTTTTGGGGCACCTGCAGCCAAGTCAAAGAATTGGGGATGGAGGTTTTCTCTGCTGTGCGACCGGAGTTGGCGATGAGGTCAATCTGACCATCCTGATTTACATCTCCTGTAATGAGGCAGTGCGTGCCAAGGATTTCATCATCGACCGTGCGGTATTTCCACGGGCCGCCTAGCGGATTAGCCGGACATTCCAACCAGAAAACCGTATTGTTAGACCCGATGAAATCCTGATCTCCGTCCCCGTCGACATCCATCAGGCAGCTGTGGATGCAGGCGCTTCGGGGTTTGTTGCGAGATTGGCCTGAGCCGAAAACGTGCAACGTGTGCGACCCCCATTCGGGACCCTCAAAGAGGATGACTTTGTCATCAAGAGAAGCGATCACATCCATCCGACCGTCGCCATTCCAGTCAGCGGCCACAGCCGAGTTGATCATGCCGGAGGATTCTACAATGACGTGTTTATCCCATTGCGCGCCAACGGCGAGTGGAAAGGCAAGAAATAGAAGGTAACTGTTTCGCATGATCAATCAGCGGCGGGCGAAGAGTTCGCTGTTAACGACAGCGTGGACCAGATCCCGGAAGCCGTTGTTGCCGTCGAGGGATTGTTTAGCAATGCGATTCACGGTCTTTTGATCGCGAAATGTGGGTTTACGTCCGGTGGCATGTAAGAGGAGTTTTTGAGTTAAATTCCGCGTCAGCTCAGTTTTGCGAGCGACAAGCAATTGCCGTAAATCCTGCCCGTGGCGAACCTGTTCGCCGGAGGGCAATCGGCTGAATGCATCAATGGGCCGGCCCTTGCCCCGGCCCTTGACGCCTGGATAGTGCGCGCGTAGACCACCAATCGGATCGAAGAATTCCAGTGCAAACCCCCACGGATCTATCTTGGCATGACAATCGGCGCATGCGGCCACATTACGATGCTTTGCCAGTTGCTCTCGAATAGTGACGGACCCACGTGTGTCCGGCTCTATGGGTGTCACGTCCGGTGGTGGTGGCGAAGGAGGCTTTCCCAAAAGGCTTTCCAACACCCAAACCCCGCGAGTCACCGGAGAGGTTTCAACCCCGTTTGCCGTGGCGGTCAAAACACTTGCATGACCCAACAACCCGCCGCGGCGCGATTGAATAGGGAGGACTACTCGACGAAATTCTTCTCCTTTGACATCAGGCACACCGTAATGCCGGGCAAGCGCCCCATTGAGAAAACTGTAACGCGCATTAATAAACTCCGAGATAGGACGGTTACCCTGAAGCACATGGCTCACAAAATGATAAGTCTCGTTCTTCATGGCACTCTCAAGGCGATCGCGGAAATAGGTAGGAAAGTGTTTCGTGCCTGGCGGCATGGAACCAATTTTATCAAGGCGTAGCCAGGCATCAGTAAAGTGTCGAATAAATGCTTCAGATCGAGGGTCCCTCAGAAGACGTTCGGTTTCCATCTTCAGAGTAGAAGGCTGACACAAACGCCTCTCGGCAGCCAATCGCAGCAAACGCTCATCAGGAGTTGAACACCACAACGCGTATGAAAGCCGTGAGGCCAACTGAAAATCGTCCAATTGCTTCTCCTTTGTTGCTCCTCCTTCATCTAAAAAAAGGAAACGGGGGGAGGTCAGAATTGCAGTCAATGCCTGCTTCAAAGCCTCGTCTTCAGCCATTCCAGAAGCCACCTGACTTTGGACAAAGCCTATGTATCGGGCAATCTCCTCTAACTGAACCGGCCGACGAAAAGCTTTGCTGGCAAAATTAAGTAGGATTTGTTGAACATCCAAACTGGTCTTATCTGTTTCCTTGCCAACTATCCCTTGATGACTTGCAGGAGGCCATTGGTCATTCAATGGACCCTCGATGCTCATCTCAAAAACCCTCACACGTGGTCCCTGATACAAGTCAGAAATCCAAATCTTCTGCACCAGAGCATCCTTCGGCACAAGCAGGCCCGCTTCCTTCAGTCGATCAACCTCGTAGGGAGTCTTACGTCGAGCCTCAGGATGATAGCGTTGGATAACCTTTCGCAGCGGCCTTTTGCTGGCTCCAACACCATTGATCCAGTGGACAAAGGGCGTGGAACCAGCCGGCATCCATACCGTAGTCTCATAGTTTTTTGGATCTTTGTCGGTGAGGTCGAAGGCACGAATGAAAACTCTTCCAACATTGGTCCGCTTTTTCAGGAACGCCATACCCGGTACATGCCACAAGCCCAACTGCAGTGGATGAGAGAGATCGACAGGAAACAATTCCGGCGCGTAGGGATTCTTTCGTCCAACGGCGGTCGCCCTGACTCGGATACAATAAAGTCCATCTTTTGGTACGCCGCGTACGGCAAATGCCTTCGGATAAGTCGGGCCACTCTCAGCTGGTTTGCCATGACCAATATCCAAATGTTCTCTATCACTGGAAATAACACGGTAACGTACTGTACCCACGTTTTTCTTCGTGTGAATTAAATCCTCAGGCTTGAATGTCCATTGCTGCACCTCGGGTTGTTCCTGACCGAAGACCAACGCCCGATCAAGATAAGAGCGGGCCGCCTTTATATAGATTTGAAGCTGACGACCCGAAAGGGCTTGAGCGGGACCGTAATTTGGGAATCCATGGGATCTAGGATCTTCAGGGAACAAACCAGTAGCATCGGCTGCCGCCGTATCCACGCCGAGCAAATCACGCATGGTGTAATTGTATTCGTGACGCGTGAGGCGACGCATCACCGTGGCGGTGGGCGCCTTGCTGGATTCAATCGCAGCGAGATAATTTTCCAATGCAGTCACCATCTGTCGACGCTCCCCATTCGGCGGTTGGGCGATATTCTTTTTTCGCGGCGGCATTTCACCGAGGTTCAGCTGGTCCAGCATCTCCTTAAGAATCTCGTGATGCTCGGTCTTGCCCGGGTTGGCGAGGAACGGTTCGAAATTGCGATCGCCCTTTTCGCTATCCGCATTGTGGCACTTGACGCAGTAACGCTTGACGAAAACAGGCACGGACGGATCAAGCGCAGCAGCAAATCCGACTCCGGCTGCAAAGCAAAAGACGGTGAGCGATTCAATGAGGTGGACAATCCTCATCACGCTTCCAGTCCATTCAATGTGCCAGTGGAACGGTTGAAGGAATCTGTCTCAACGCCGAACCGTTGCAACATGGAGGCGAACAAGTTTGCAGCAGGAAACCGGTTGGGCTCAAACCGCAGGTGTTGCCCATGACTGAAGCCTCCTCCTGCCAGTAACAACGGCAGGTTCTTGTTGCTGTGCGAACTGGCGTTACCCATTCCACTGCCAAGCAGTGCCATGGTATTATCCAAGAGAGTACGGCCGTTTGGTTCACGTACAGCGGCCAACTTGTCGAGGAAGCGCCCGAATTGTTTCGTATGGAACCGTTCAATAATGGAGAGTTCCTTTATATAACCGGCCACTTTTCCATGGTGGGTCAACTGGTGGTAACTGCGACTCACAGGAAATCCTCCGGAATCTGGACCTAAGTCTGAAAACTCCAGAGTGACAACCCGCGTAGAATCTGTTTGTAAGGCTAGAACCGTCAAGTCGTAGTAAAGTGGCACACGATCCACAAAATCCATTTCGTCGGGCTCTCCAGGAAGTTGATAACTCACCTTCGGTTTGGGCTGGTCAAGCCAGGTCGCCGACTGAATGAGGCGTTTTTCAAGGGAACGAATGGAAGTAAAATACTGGTCCAGTTTCTCGAAGTCTTCTATCCCAACCCGTTTTTTTAAGGATTTTGCATCCGATTGAACCAAATCGAGAATACTTACCTGCTGTCGATGCGCTTTTTTCAGCACGCTTATCTGCCTCGGCCCGGTTGCCTCGAAAAGCATGGCAAAAAGAAGGCGTAGATCACGGATAGGCGGCACGGCCACGCCGGCGGCACTCCATGAAAGGGTACTCCCGCCACTACTACCTGCTGTCATCTGCATGGAAGGATAACGTGTGGCCGCACCGACATGAACAGCGGCCTTCTGGTCTACGGTGATGTTTTTCTCGCGAAAACCACGGGAGTTCTTTGAAAGGATACCTGACAAAAACGCATGCACCCCACCATGGCCACCCACTCCCTCTGTTCCATGGTCTAATCCGGAAAAAATCGTGAAATTTTGCCTGTGCTGCTGGAGTTGCTGTATCAACTCTGGAGCTTTGTATTTGTGGCCGGTCTCTTTGGGGAAAAAAAGTTTGGGCACAAACCCAAAGTTTGTCCCCACACACACCATCCGCATGGGCACGGCCGCGGCCTGGCCCTTTTCGGCCAACAGGTTCAAGTGAGGCAAGGCGACCAGCGCTCCACCTGTGCCGCGCAGAAAAGCACGCCGGTTAAGATTGCTTCTAATCATGCGATCAACTTCTTGATTAATGTAAACGGCATTAAAAAGATTAGGATCAAGGACCAGCCTGGTTAGGCAATGTGCAGTTCTCGCATGGAACCGGTGCTGGTAGCGAACTTTTCCTCTGGGATACCCATACTTTGCATCAAGTTAACAAACAGGTTCGGCAACGGATAGTTGTTGTTTCGATCGAAGACCAAGTGCTGTCCGTGTTTCAGTCGACCACCCGCAACGAGCATCGGCATGTTGGTGGTAGTATGCTTGTTGGCATCGCCAAAATTGCTACCGTACATAACTATAGAATTTTTCAGCAGATTGCCTTCCACCTCCTCAGCATCCTTTAAACCCCGAATCAACTCGCCAAGGAGTCTCATGTGCGAACGGTCGATGGCATCCAGTTGCGAAAGCTTTTCCGAGTTCATGCCGTGATGCGACAGGTTATGATATCCGTCGGTGATGCTTGTTCCGGAGACCTTGATTGCGGGAGAGTTGTTGCCATCAAGCAGAAGGGTGATACTCCGGGTAGAATCCGTCTGAAACGCCAGATGCACCATCTGGTACATCAGGCGGGTCATCTGCATAAAGGCGTTGCGGTTGGAGGGGTCAGATGGCATTCCGACTGGGGCAACCGGCTTCGGTTTGCGTCCCCAAGCACGGGCCATAACGAGACGTTGCTCGGCTTCGCGCACCGCCGTTGTATACTGTTCAAGCCGATCGCGGTCCGAAGCACTTAGCCGTCGCGCCAGCGTCTTAGACTCCTGCGCCAAAGTATCCATTATACTCTCGCCCAACTGTAGTTTTTGGATCTGCCGCTCAACCTCATCTTCCGAGCCTTGCAAAAATAATTTGCGATAAACCGATGAGGCGCTGTTTTCACAAGGGATCAGCACTCCGGCATCGGTCCATGACAGGCTGCGTCGACCTACGTTTGCGTTGACACCGAGCGTAAGCGAAGGGAACCGTGTTAGGTGGCCAATTTTCCCGGCGATAAATTGATCAAGAGAGATGGAGTTCCTAAAACCACCTCCCCCTGGGTGCGGAGCGCAGGTAAGGAACGAGATATCCGACGAGTGAGATCCGTCCACGCCAGGGTGCGACACACCGCTCAAGACCGTGAAATCGTCCCGATGCTTCCGCAGTAAATCAAGGTACGGCGATAACTCGTAATCGCGTCCGCTTTCAGTAGGAAAGAATCGATCCGGTAACAGACCCAAGTTGTTGCAAATAGCCAAAAATCGCCTTGGAGACTTCGATTGCCTGGCGCGTGCAAAAACCGGCGTCATCGCCTCCAACAAAGGCAGAGCCATTGCGACGCCGGCTCCACGCAAGAATGTACGGCGGTTCAATGTTCGACAATCGGCAATGTGCGGCCCCTTCATGTCTGTTCAGATTTTACTGTCCCTAGCATAGAATACAACGCCTGTTATTGCATCATTTGTGAAGAAATAATTCACTTTGAATGATCCCGTGTATGAGCGATCGCACTCCGTAATTATTGTATGCGCACTGGTCAAGAATCGACTCAACAGCCGCTCGATCACCAAATGTCACAGGCGCGCCGGTCGCGTATACGACCAACCGATTAACCAGATTTCGCGCAATCACCCGTTCGTCGTTCAATAGTAACCGTTTTAATTCTGAAATGTTTTCGAATGATTGACCGTTTTCCAACTTTCCCGAGCAATCAATTGGCTTGGCCAGTCGGAATTTGAATGCGTGTCCGTTTTTGCCTATTCCCTTTATACGGTCGCCTCCTTTCCCCAAGGAACGGTAACGATCGCGCCATCCTCCTGCCACATCAAAACTCTCCAAAGCAAAGCCGACCGGGTCAAACTTGCGATGGCAAGCCGCACAGGACTCTACGTCACGATGCATGTCGAGTTGCTCGCGAATGGTCGTTGCGCCGCGAGTGTCCGGTGTGATCGCCTCAACCCCCGATGGCGGAGACGGAATATGAACTCCCATAATCCTCTCCATCACCCAAGCGCCACGCACAACCGGCGAGGTCGTGGTGCCGTTGGCAGTCACTCTAAGCACGCTTGCCTGCGTTAATAAGCCACCCCGTAATGACCCCTTCGGTATCGCAACCTTACGCAGATTGATCCCCTCGATTGGCTCGAGTTGGTACAGTTTAGCCAAGCGTTCGTTCACAAAGGAAAAATCGGAGTCAACCAAATTTCGTGCTGGTAGATTCCCCGTGATCAACTCATTAAAAAAAGCGCGTGTTTCGAATACTGATGCTTCAGTCAATTCGTCGTCAAGGTAGTAGTTTGGATACAGCACTGCGTCCGGGGCGTTGGCCAGAATATCTCGTAAATCAAGCCAGCAATCGAGAAACGGATTCACAAACCTGGCCAACTTGGCATCGTTTAGTAGGCGCTCCGTTTCCTCGTGCAAAGTCTCCGGCTTGGCCAAATTTTGCGCCTTCATAAGCTCCATATCAGGCGGACTATTCCACAGGAAAAACGAGAGTCGCGAGGCGATTTCCCCATGCCCAAGCGGCCCTGGACTCGCATCGATAAACAGAAAATCAGGCGAACACAAAATTGCTGCGCATGCGGCAACGATTGAGCTGGTGAAATCCTGCCCCAGCATTTGGCTGCGCTCAAAAATAGCAAGGTAGGGGCTAGCGTCCGAGTCTTCAACCGGCCACCGAAGCATCCGTTTCATGAAACCAAGCAACAGCTTACGCGCATCCCGTTCAACCTCCAGCGGCAACAAAAACACTTGGCCGCCGTCGAGCTTAAATGGCATATCACCAGCCACGGCTCGGAAACTCGCTGGTGGCCATTCGTCGTGCAGGGGACCTTCCAGCTCCAGCCAGTTCAAAGCGAAACCGGGGACGCCTTCGGGGGTCGCGTTGGGGTTACCGCTCCACCCGGGCCGGGTGCGCACCAACCGAGTTGCATCCGGCCGAATGATGTCGTTCTTTTTCAACACCACTTCGCACTCCGAGATGCTTGGCTCCGGGAACGAATCATAGACTGCAAGCCATCGGCTGTCGCCGTTGCGCGATACGGAATAGAGTGTGATCGGCTCGCTACGGATGCCGGGGAACGCCAACGTCCGACTGGGCCTCCACCACGCTTTGTCGCCTCCCGTCAACCCATGATCGCTACCACCACTCGCACCATTTGGGCCCGCGAGAAACGTATACGTCTTCATTCGAATCTTATACCGGCCGTCGATCGGCACTCGTACCCTGGTAAAGTCGTACTTGGTCGTCGCTGTATATGTCCCGGAAACAAAGCCGACTGCCTCTCGCTCGCGCACCTCTGGATTCGATGGTCCCACGGTTACGGGCTGGTTGCCCCGAATTATTTCCGGCTGTGGAATAGTGCCGAGCAGGGGGATCGACGCACGAGTGGCAGCCGTCTGGATGTTCGGCTTCCAGCGCAGCGCGCTGATCATCCCCCCCTCTTCTCGGGCATAAAATTTTTGCGTACGCGATTCATGTGCCACCGTCTGCAGAGCCACCCGAACTGCATATTGCGCAACCTCGTAGAATTTTGAAATTTGCACGTGCGACATATCGAGTCGCTCACCAACTTTGTTGAATAAATGTGCCGTTCCATCCTCAGGCAACATATCGGCCACGAGTAGCCAGGGTGCTGACAACCCATCGCGAAGCGAATTCTCAAACTCAAACCGGTTCAAACGGCGCACCGTCGCGCGGCCGAACTTGGCCACGCGATCCTGCGCCGCTTGAGCAAGAACGGGTGAAAGAGAGCTAAAAAAAGTCGCTAATTCATCTTGCTTCGGGCGGCGCTTTTTTTTTGGTGGCATTTCACCGTTCTGCACCTTGTCATGAACTAGCACCCACGCGTCATACGACACGCTGTTGCCCAATTCGAAGTCAAGCGATTCCAAATCCAAGTTTCCTTTCTGCATCTTCTGATCGTGGCAGTCGAAACAATGGTTTTCCAAAAAGGAGTGCAACGCCTCCGGCTTCGCCCAGACAGACACTCCGCTGAACAGGACCGCCATAAAACACGAAATTTTAAAAATAATGTTCACTCCTTAACGGATGATTTGAATGAAGTTCCCAATTTGGGGAGGTATGAAATTGTTCATGATTATACCTCCTCTTACGCAACCAACTCCTTAATCACCTTCCCTCCAAACTGGCTCAATTGCTTGTAACGGCCGGCGTGGAAGTAGGTGAGCTTGTTGTCATTAAGCCCAAGCAGGTGCAGCAGCGTGACATGTAGATCGCGGATTGGATGGACGACTTCGGCCGCTTCCGCGCCAATTTCATCGGTCGAACCCACGATCGACCCCTTCTTCACACCACCACCAGCCATGAGCATCGTCATGGCATCGATGTTGTGCCCCCGGCCTAGCGCGTAAACGCCGCCGCGACGGTTGTTGTCCGGGGTGCGGCCGAATTCACCGGTCCATACGACCAACGTGTCCTCAAGCATCCCCTTCTCTTTTAGGTCCTTGATCAGGGCAGTCATTGGTTTGTCCACACTCTTGATCCGAGAAGAATGACCGCGCTCAAGATAATCGTGGCTATCCCATCCGCCCGAAAATATTTGCACAAAACGAACCCCCTTCTCGACAAGGCGTCGGGCCATCAGGCACTGCCGACCAAACCCTGCTGTTTCCTTTTGATTCATCCCGTAGGCTTCGCGGATGTGCTCAGGCTCGCTCTTTAGGTCAATGACGCCGGGCACTTCCATCTGCATGCGGTAAGCCAACTCGTAGCTCTCCATGCGTGCGGCAAGATCGGCATGCCCGGGATGCTTTTTGGCGTGGCGTTGATTAAGAAAAGCCAGCTCATCAAGTGCCTTGCGCTGATGATCACGGGTCTTATGCTTGGGTGCTTGCAAATCAAGGATCGGTGAACCGCTCGACCGCAGCCGCGTGCCCTGATAATGCGCAGGCAAAAAGCCGTTGCTCCAATTGCGTGAACCTCCCTGTGGCATGGCCAACTCGGTCATCACCACGTAGCCGGGGAGGTTTTGATTTTCCGTTCCGAGCCCGTAATTGATCCATGAACCCAAAGCCGGGTCGCCTCCCAGGCGACTGCCGGTGTTCATATGGAAAAGCGCCTCAGGATGGTTCAGAGACTCGGCCTGACATCCACGGTAGTTGCAAAGCTCATCGGCCACCTCGGGCAAATGGGCCCACTGGTCGCTCATATCCAACCCCGACTGGCCGACCTTGCGCGACCTGAACGGACTGCCGACATAAAAACGGAATCCATTTGCTAAACCCGCCGTTCGCTTTGATTCCAGTTTGTGTTTCGCGCTGAGCGCTGGCTTCGGATCAAATGTGTCCACCTGACTCGGCCCACCTTCCATAAAGAGCATAATCACCGCCTTGGCCTTAGGCGTGTGCATCGGCTTCTTTGAAGCCAATGCTCCGGCGGTCTCTTTGGCCAACAGGTCGGTCATCGCCACCGAGCCCAATGATGAACCGAGCCCATAAAGGAAATCGCGACGACGCAGGGAGGCTGTGTTCGAGGAGAATGGCGCGTTCATATCAGTAAATATAAATGAATTCGTTAGAATTGAAAAGTAACAGGCACAAATCAGCGAGTGCGCGTGTAGAGCCATTTACGTCACCCGGTTTTTTGTCGGGCACATAACCCTCAAAAACAGGGAGAATCTCCTTATACTCAAAAGGTTGACCTGTCAGTTCCTCCACCAACGAACGCGTAATGTACTTGGGGTATTCCACTTTCTCAGGCTGATGCCTTGCATGGTAACCCTGCATTCTAATCACGTACTGCTCAAGCCGCTCCCACTCCACCTTATCCGGCACACGGCCGAAGACTAGTTGCACTACGCGTTTGACCTGCATATGCAGCGTGTCCGATTCCTTTTCCGCACGCAGGGCCAAAGCGATGGCGCGATCACTCATAACCTGACTGTTGAGCAACGTAAAAGCCTGCGGAGTAACCGCCGCTGAGTCACGCTCCTCACAGGAGTCATTGGGGTTGGGCTGGTTAAACAGCTCCAGGAAAGGATCGGCCTGGCCACGAACCCGGTATGCATAGATCGTGCGCCGATTGCGTTCACCCGGAGTGCGTGAAGGCTGGTAGGCCGGCGAGAGGGAGAACTGAATCATGCGGGGCTGCAGCGCAACCTCCATGTTAATCTCCGGCATCACTGGAAACCCACCCTGAACATGGCTAAGTTCCCCCGTAGCGACCAGCAAACTATCACGCATTTCTTCAGCCGTAAGACGGCGAGGCAGATGATAGGCAAAGAGAGAATTGTCCGAATCTTCATTTTTCAACTTATCTAACCTGGGGTGACTCCCGCTTTGGCGGTAGGTGGCTGAGAGCATAATCATCCTGTGCAGTCGCTTGAGTTTCCAGCCGTGTTCCATGAAATCGGCTGCGAGCCAGTCAAGCAATCCCAGGTGAGTCGGCTTGGCTCCCTTGGATCCGAAGTTGTTGGGGTTGCCGGCCAACGGCTTACCAAAATGATGCTGCCAGACGCGATTGACAACAGAACGGGCTGTTAACGGGTTTCTCGGGTCGACAATCCACTTGGCCAGGGCAAGCCGACGGCCCTGTAACTGGCCGGAAATCTCGTAGGGATCAGGATTTTTTGTCGATACCGGGACAGCTAAGGCACTCAACACACCCGGAGTGACCTCCGCCCCCGGTGACTCCAAGGCGCCCCCCAATAAAATACGACTTACTGGCAGAATCTTTTGTCCGGACTCCTTGGGAAGACGCATGGAGCGCGCATTAAGGCTCTTGGGGGTCGAACCATTGTACACGCCCTGCACAATCGGCTGGTAGCGTTCCAGTCGGCGTTTCCAAATCCACTCATCCTGCCGGCGTACTTTTTTGCGACCCTGCTCCTCTGGCGTGAGGCCGACGTGGCGCGGTGGCTTCTCTTTAACAGGCAAATCCTTGCGAGCATTCTCGTTGATGTACTTCTTACCGTGTTCCTCAAACCATTTTCGCGCGGCGGACTCCTGTTTATTGTAAAGCGCGTTGTGCTTTTCCGTGGCAAACTTGAGTAACCGTTGCGTGGCAACGCGGCCTTCCTTCAGACCGATGATATTTTCGCTCTTAAGAAACGGTGCTGGCCGCTCGGCCAATTGAGTGCCGGCGAAGGCGGCGTACATGCGGTAGTAGTCGCGCGTGGGCAGTGGATCAAACTTGTGATCGTGACACTTGAAACAGCGCATGGTCGTGCTGAGGAATGTCTGGCCAACGGCATTGACGACGTCATCGAGATAAATCTGTCGGGCCTGCGGGGCGAGTGTCATCGCCGGATCCCACGGGCCCATGCGAAGGAACGAGACAGCCACGAGCAGCTCTGGGTTGCGATTCCCCTCCGATTGCTGTTCCCACAGTTCATCCCCTGCAATTTGCTCGATAACAAACTCGCTGTACGGCTTGTCGTTATTAAAGGCGCGTATAACGTAGTCGCGATAGCGCCAGGCGTTGGAACGTTCGTAGTCGTTTGAATAGCCGCCTGTGTCAGCGTAGCGGGCGACATCCAGCCAATGCTGCCCCCAGCGCTCGCCGTAGTGCAGACTAGCCAGCAGCTCATCAATGAGCTCATTCCAAGCACTACCCGAATCCTTGTCCCACTGAAGACGAAATTGATAAATCTGGAAAGGGGTGGGAGGTAGCCCGGTGAGATCGTAGTAGGCTCGTTTTACTAGGGAACGAAAATCCGCCTGAGGAGCCGGGGCAAATCCCGCCGCCCTAAGTTTGCGCCCGATAAAGGCATCCACGGGATTATCCGCACCTGCCGGCTGTTTAGATTTAACAACCGGCTGGAATGCCCAAACGTCCTGTGGCTTGTAACGGCGGTATGTCCAGTCATCAGAAAGCCCGCCACTTGTCTCAACCAACATCCCTTCAGAGGTAACCGGCTTGGCGCGTTCCTCGGCAATATAACTCGCCTGTGTTTTTGCATCCGGCCAATGTGCACCCAGTTCAACCCAACGCTTTAGTGCGGAAAGTTGTGTCGCTGAAAGCTTATCGTTCTCCTTGGGCGGCATGACAGCCCAATCATCCTCGTGCTGACGAGTGGCCGCTAAATAAAATGGACTCTTTGATGGTTGACCGGGAACAAGTGAAGGTTCTTGGCTTTCGCCGCCCTTGAGAAAACCAGTCCGCGAAGTAAGGTTCAGTTCCCCCTTGATCTTCTCAGAATCCTCACCATGACACGCAAAACATTTACTGCTTAAGACTGAACGAACCTTAAGGGTAAACAAACGCTCTCCTTCCTGCTTGGCATCTGCTTGTAGAGAAACCTTACAGACAAAAAAAAGCAAAAGAATTGCAATGACCCTCATAAACCGTACCACCCATTAACACGTTTATGGACTCTATTTCAAGACCTTTAGCTTGAGGTCCTTGAAGTAGACAATCATGCCCGGGTCATGAAGTTGAAGTTGAATCATGCCATTCTTAAGACGTTTAGACTGTGGAAGGTGCTCAGTGAATTCACTGGAAAGTTTACTGTTAATGTAGAGCTTGAAGTTGTTGCCCTTGGCGATGATGTGTACGGAGTTCCAATCGCCCTTCTTAATATCATCCGCGCTTAGCGCATCCTCAATGGATGTGATAGTGGGTTTATCATCCTCACCAATCACCAGCCTGTCACCACGAAAGCAGCGATGCTCTTTGCGCCCGGGGGTATGAAAATCCCAAGCCCCCATCACGTTTTTACCTATACCGAGATGACCCAGATCCGCATGATAACTTTGAAAATCGCGTTTACGGGTTTTGTCCACAATTGCGCGGATACTTACCCCACTGTTGCCCTTATCGGGAAACCGGTAGCTAAACTTCATCTCAAGATCGGCCACGTTCTTATTTGGGCTGTATGTGAGATAACCCCGCCCCTTGTCGCCATCACCCACAATCATGCCGTCCCGTACTGTCCACGCCGGTGCAGTCTTCGCAGGTGTCGCCTCCCAGCCCTTGAGTGTCTTGCCGTCGAAGATGGAAATAAACCCGTCCTTGCCCACCGCCTGCGCGGTGGCTAGGCCCAATAAGAAAAGCAAACTGGCAGTGATGGTTTTCATGGCGGAAATAATCGACGCCAATTTAACGGGCGCTCGGTGGTTTAGGCAATCAATTCCTTGATGACATTGCCTCCAAATTGACTGAGCTGCTTGTAGCGACCAGCGTGTAAGTAGGTGAGTTTGTTATCATCCAAACCAAGTAACTTCAGCAGGGTAACGTGCAAATCACGCAATGGATGAACCACTTCAACGGCTTTAGCCCCAATCTCATCTGTGGCGCCAATCGTGTGGCCAGCCTTAACGCCACCACCGGCCATCCAGACATTCATCGCCTCGGGATTATGGTCACGACCGTATTTGATGCCACCGCGAATTCCATTGTCGGGTGTCCGGCCGAACTCACCCATCCACACGATCAACGTCTCATCAAGCATGTCACGTTGCTTGAGGTCCTTGATCAAGGCTGCGATGGGTTGGTCCACGTTTTGAATACGCGATGCGTGTGCCTTCGCAATGTAATCGTGACTGTCCCAGGTGCTGGCATAGAGCTGCACGAACCGAACGCCCTTCTCCACCAGTTTGCGGGCGAGCAGGCAGCGGCGGGCAAAATTATCCGTAGGCTCTTTTCCAATACCGTACATCGCCTTGGTTTGCTCGGTTTCCTTGTCGATGTTCACAATTTCTGGCACCTGCATTTGCATGCGGAAAGCCAGCTCGTAATTGCGCATGCGAGCCGTCAATTCTTCGTGTTGCGGATGCCGCTTAGCATGTCGCTCATTTAGCTTGGCCAAGAAATCCAGATTGCGACGTTGCTGGGCCCTAGTCACCCCTGCCGGAGGATGAATATCGAGCAGCGGTGACCCTTTCGGCCGCAACGCCGTAGCCTGATAACTTGTCGGCAAAAATCCGTTTGCCCAATTTGAGGGACCGCCCTGTGGATGTGACAACTCGGGCAACACAACAAAACCGGGCAGGTCAGCATTCTCTGTTCCCAAGCCGTAATTTACCCAGGAGCCAATGGCCGGGTCGCCGCCGAAACGGTTGCCTGTATTCACATGGTAGTTTGCGGTGGGATGATTCACCGACTCCACTTGCAGTCCTCGATAAAAGCACAAGTCATCGGCCACCCCGGCCAGTTTTTTCCAGAGTTTGTTCATGTCCGCCCCGCTCTGCCCGGCTTTGCGGAACTCAAACGGACTCTTCACATAGTACCGCTTGCCCGAACTCATTGCACTTTGCTCTTCACCCGAGCGGTTAAACTCCTTGAGGTGCAACTCTTCAAGCTTGGCCTTCGGGTCAAAGGTATCAATATGGGAAGGCCCGCCTTCCATGTAAAGGAAGATGCAATGCTTGGCCTTGGCCAACGGAAAATGAGGCTGCTTCCCGCTCGCCGCTCGAGCGGACTGAGCCAACATCGAAGTGAAAGCAACACTGCCAAGACTGGCATTGAGCCCGTATAGAAAATCACGGCGATTCATGGCTTTTTTACTTGGTGGCGCTTTATTAGATTTTGCCCGTCGGTGTGAGGTTGAGGTGGAGCTTCTCCCGCAGGACGAGCGTCGAGCCGCATTTCTTCCTGAAACATAATCGCCATGCCGCGCAGCTTCCGGATAATTTCTCGATTGCGCGCGAGCTTCGACTCCCCGGGGTCTTTGCCAACATCATAGAGCTGAAGACTCGGATTCAAATAAAGTTTCCAATTGCGCCAGCGCACCGCGGCCAGTGCGCCCTGGCTGCCGTGATAGAAAAATGCGTCGTTATATTCGTTGCGACTAATCAAGGGCTTCCACTCACCGGGCGGATCCCACCGACGACGAAGCGGGACTGATGCGTTTAGCGATTTTTTTATTCCCGGAGGCGGCACGACCTTGGTATCGCCCTTCAAGAGGGGGCTGATGTCGCGCCCGTCAATCACCCGACCCTCGGGAACCTTGATGCCCGCGAAGGTGGCGAGCGTGGGATACCAGTCCATCGCGCGCACGACCGCCAGTGATTCCTTGCCCGCCTGCAATCCCAGTCCCGGTCCCCACGCGATTGCGGGCACGCGAATGCCGCCTTCGTAGGTCGAGAGCTTGCGCCCGCGAATCTTCTGTTGCGGCGTGCGACCCGGCCCGCGCCCGTTGTCTGAGGCGTAGATGACAATCGTGTTGTCATCAATACCCAGCCGTTTAAGCGCATCAAAGATGCGGCCGACATTGTAATCGAGCTCCTGAATTGCGTCCCCGTATTCGCCCCAGTTTGAGCTACCCTTGAATTCTTTACTCACACCCAGCGGGTTGTGCAGCATGGTGTGGGGCAGGTAGAGAAAGAACGGGCCTTCTTTGTTCTTCTCGATAAATCCAATGGCCTCGTCGGTGTAAAGCCTTGTCAATTCTGCGGGATCAGCCGGGCGCTTTACGACCTTGTCATCTCGCATCAGGGGGACACCACCTTTATCCTCGAAATAGACAATCTCAACCGGGTCAAGATTGTGCAGCAGGCCGAAATAGTGATCGAACCCCTGATTGCGGGGCAGAAATGGCTCGTGAAACCCAAGATGCCATTTGCCGATGCAGGCGGTGGCGTAGCCGCCCGCC
>JABGZB010000207.1 GCA_018674955.1 Verrucomicrobiota bacterium
CCAGGTCCACCTTCACTCCGCCGTTGAACTCCACGGCGTTGCCCGCGAACAGCGTCAACGCACCCACCTGGCTGAACTGCGCGTTGGGACCGATCACGAATCCGCTTGGGTTCATCAACACCAAGTCAGCCGGATTTGCACCGAGATGGATGGTGCCGTCGAGCACCGACGACTCGCCGCCGGTCACCCGCGCGATCACCCGCTGAGCATCGTCGCCGAAGTTCGCGAACGAGAGTCGCTGGCCGTTGAAGAGCGCGAGTGAAGCCAAGCTGAAGAACTGATTTTCGCCCTTGGCCAAGCCGAGCGACCCGTCGAGCGGCACGGCTCCGCCGACTGTCGCGGCCTCTCCCCACGAACCGTCGGTAACCACGTTCATCGGCTGCACTTGGCCAAGCGTGCTGCCGGCGCCGCCAATCCAGCTGTCACCCAGCGAGAACGACTTGGTGACGGAGAGCTTGGTTTGGCCTGCGTCGCCGCTGCCGCGGACGGTGGTGTTGATGACGCTGGACTGGATCGACACCACGCCGCCACCGACCGTGATGTTGTTGCCGTTCACTCCGGCGTCGATGGTGTTCATACCGACGGAACTGATCTCGGAGCCCTCGACCAGCAGCGATTGGCTGCCAAGGATCGTCACCGCGCCCGCTTGCCCGGCGACCTCGTCCGAAAGGGTAAGGGTGCTGTTCTTGAACTGAACCACCGGCGCCGTCGCCGAGAAGGTTTGCCGCCCGCCCCCGGACACGGTCTCCATGCCAAACTGGCTGTTGAGCAACAGCAATTGTCCCGCCGCCCAAAGCGTCAGCTCGCTGTTCCGGTTCTGCGAATCCTGCAGCCAATGCGTCTCTGCCTCGATGGTCGTGCCGTCGAGCATCATCCCGGCGGCGGCCAGCTTAACCGCCCCGTTCTGCATCGAGATCACGGTGTTCTCCTTTGCGATGAGGGTCGCAGAAGCGGTGATATCCAGCGTGCCGTAGCCGGATAGGAACAACGGCTCCGGCTTGTCCCGCAGGTAAATGTCGCCCTGATTGTACACCTCCGAGAAATAGTTCGCGTGCTCGATCCCGGCGGAGGTCAACTCAACATTCTCCGCACTCAGCGACACATCCGCCCGGGCCGAGCGGGCACCCGTGGCCGACACGGAAACGGTCGAGTTTTGGATTCGCAGGAGGTTCGCCACGTCAATGTCCATCGCGCCGACGGCTACCCCCTCCGGCACCTCGCCCGAGTTCATCTCGATCTTCGCGTTGTTTTGGAGAACCAGGTTGCCGGCATCGATGTCGATGGAGCCAACGGCGATGTTGTTGTTATTAAACCTCGAGGTCCGGCCGCGCGTACTGATCGCATTGTTGTCGATCAGGAGCGTCTGCCCCACCTTGAGCTTGATCTCCCCGCCGTAAACCTCGTTGTACCCCTCCTTGATCAGAACAATCCCGCCCGTGCCGTACATGAACAACTCGCCGGCGGTGACATCAACGAGGCGCGGATCTTTCGACCCGCCGGTGATGCCGCTCGAGTAAGGGGCGTTCGGCTTGCCGATCTGCAACCGGCCGGCGACATCGACATCGATCTCGTCGGCCCGCAGGCCCGCGGCGTCGATCAACATCCCTCCGGCCTTGACCGTCATTTTACTCTCCGGGTTGCCGGCGTAATCGACCAACTCCACCTCGCCGTTGCTCTCGACCGTGATGACCCCGCCGGTCTCCAGCGACATGGCACCGCCGTACTGCGTGAACAATTTGAACTTGCTGCCCTGTTCCCCGGGGGCAACGGCAATACGCCCCGCCTTGATGCTGAGATGGCCCAGTTGCTGTCCTTCCGGAAAATCAACCGTTGCGCCGGGGTTCGTTTCGCGGTCAATCCCCACCTGCACCCGGCTGCTGTTGAGCAGGCCGAACTCGCCGCCAAGGGAGATATCCGTCGCAAGCCCGCTATCCACCCGCGAACCGCCGTCCACCGTCATGTGGCGTCCCGTTATTGCCAGCGTGCTGGGCAGCAGGACGTTCCCGGCGAGCAGGCTGCCTTGCGCGACCTTCAGGTCGCCGCCCAGCTTGATGGTCGCCTCTGTTTCGTACTGGATATTACTGCTAAACACCTCCAGCGCTGCCGCCTGGATGCTGATGGTCGGCGAGTTCCAGGCGCTGTTGGCTTCCAGCTTCATGCCGCTACCGAGTTGCACCGTCGACGATCCGGCCTCAACCAGGCTCGCGCCGATGATGGCCAAGCCACCCGATAGCTTCAGTTCGGCGCGCGAATACAGGTAGCTCTGCCCGGCGATGCTCATCCCGTTTTGGGCCGAAATGTCGACGCCCCCGGCTGTCTCAGCGGACAACCCCGATCCGAACTGGATACGCGAGTTCTCCAGCAGCGTCACGCCGGACTGCAGTTTGATGCCGCCCGCTTGGCCAAGCGCGCCCTCGGCATCCTTTTGCGTCAGCGAGAACAGCCCGGCGCTGTTCAGCTTGATCGATTGACCCGTGACGTGAATGCCGCCAGTGCCGCCCCCGCCGGTGGCCAGGCTCAACAGGCCGGTCTCCTCACCAAACGCCACGTCGCGATTTCGAATGTTGTCGATGAACTCGCCGCGATTCAACCCCTCGCCGGTGTCCAGCGTGGCGCTGGGGTTCTCGATCAGCACCTCGCCCTTTGAGCTGACGATCACACGGCCGGAATTGCCGCCGACCGACTGCGTGCGCAACTGGCTTTCGCGGATGGTTACGGCGTCCGCCTGCACGATGATGTTCCCGGAGTCGGCACCCGCCGCCCCTTCGGAAGCCAGGCGCGCCTGCTCCAGCAGCACCTCGCCTCCGGCGATGTTGACGGTCCCGCCAGTCACGAGACGTGTCCCGTTGAAAGTGATTTTGCCGGCCGGGTTGGCGCCGAGGAATCCGAACGCCTGCGGCGGCGAGGCGGTGAACACGCTTTTGTCCGGATCGGCAGCCAGGAACGCACCGTCCTCGCCGAGGTTGATCCGGTCGCGTGACGACACCGTGAAAGCCCCGTCGACATCCACCTTGGCGTTTTCACCGAACAAAAAGCCGTTGGGGTTCAACAGGTACAGGTTCGCCCCGGCGATGTCGGATTTGATGAGGCCGTCGATCTCCGAAACGCTTCCGCCGGTGACGCGGCCAAGGATGTTGTCGATGACGTCCGGCCCGGTGAACGTCGCCGAGCCGCCGGTCTGTACGCCGAACTCCGTGAAACTGTGAAACAGGTTGCCGCCAACCGTCTTGCCCAGTGAGTCGGGGATCTGGAAATTGGGGCCGGCCAACGCGACGCCTGTACCAAATGAGTTGTCCACGACGACTTGACCAAGAGCTTGGCCAAGCGAGCCAAAAACAAGGCCAAGAGACAGTAACCCACAATGTGTCTTAGGGAGAAAACTGGTCATTAAAGTGCGGTCACTACGGTTTGGGGCAACGACAAACGGCGGGCAACCGCCCGCCGCTCAAAAAACGTTTCACACGCCGTCTCCGGATCAACCCTTGATCTTGGCGGCGGCATAATCTAGGTCAGCCACTTCCGGGAGGCCAACCTGCTTGAACAAATCCCCGCGCTCCTTCAGGAGAACTTTGTTCGTGGGATCGGCGGTGATTTTCTCGGTCAAGTCCTGCAGCATGTCGTACCAGATGCCGTGCTTGCCATAATCATTAAAATCCTTCATTGGCTCCTTGGCCTTGATCCGCCGGATGCCCCCGGTGGAGGTGATGTCCAACGAGCCTTGCGTCGGGTTCGGGATAAGTGCCACGTTCCACTCATAGTCTGCCCCTTCCTCCAGCTTGACCCCAAGGTCGACCAGCGAAACCCCGTGTAAGCCAGCTTTTATTTTTTCCCGGCGACGCATCTGCACCAGTGTCAACTCATCGCGATTAACGGTGACCTCAAACTCGAACGTCGTGTCGTCGGTCACGTAGTAATAGAGCATCGGCGACTCGGTAACCGTGTAACCGATCGACTCCGGCGTCAGTACAAACACAACCGGCATAGAGATGAGATGGTTGGTATCCTCCTCGCTGCCACCTCGCACACCGCCGCCAACCCGCGTCTTGGGGGCACCGACCTGTGGCAGCGACAACCCGCCTCGCACGCCACCACCGACCCGCGTCTTGGGGGCACCGACCTGTGGCAACATTAAGCCACCGCGCACACCGCCGCCAACTCGCGTCTTTGGCGCGCCTGTGTTTGGCAACATCAGGCCGCCGCGTACGCCGCCACCGATCCGCGTCTTTGGCGCGCCGGTGTTGGGTAGCATCAAACCACCGCGGACACCACCGCCGACCCGTGTCTTGGGCGCGCCGACATTCGGCGGAGCGAACAGCCCCAGCTTGGGTTGCGCCTCGGCAGGCGGGGCAAGCCATGACCCCAAGGCGATGATACTGATTGCGGCTAACAAACTTGCGCGTACCGTTGTAATTATCGTTTTCATGTCAGTGATCAAGCAGTCGTCATGGCGATTCTGCCCCCGACCCCCCACCATGTCAATCAGCGGAATTCACCGAAATGAAATTATTTTTAGCAAAAATAGATTCAATTTGAACGCTTTTAGGGTTAACATTGTCAACAACCATACGCTGGCATTGTGAGTGTTTGGTTAGTGCAACGATCACGGTGGCGGCGGCGGACTTGCCCAAGGCAACCGTTTGTTCCTCTTGTGACGGGGATGCGATTGGCCTCCATTCCCGGAACTTGCAAAGCCCTGCCTCGGCAGGGCTTTGCTCTTTTTAACGCCCTCACCGGCTGGCTTCGAGGTAGGCGATGAGGTCGGCGAGTTCCTGTTTTGACAAAATATAATTCATCCCAGCCGGCATGAGTGATACGGGCATCGGCTCCATGTTTCGGATGCTACCCCGGTCCACACGCATGTTTTTTTCCGGCGAGAGTGCCAGTGTGATTTGTCCCGCATCCTGATCGCGAATGATCCCCGCGAGCACGCCGCCGTCATCGGTGCTCACTTGCATCGTCTCGAAGCTGCGGACGAAGCTCGCGCTCGGGAAAACAATCGCTTCGAGCAGGTCCGTCTTTTTTCGCACTTGGCCGATCCTCGTCAGGTCCGGGCCGAACTGGCCTCCGTGGTACGCCATCGAGTGGCAGGTCGAGCAACCGGCTTTCGGCCCGCGGAAAACCGCCTTGCCCCGGAGCGCATCACCACCCGGCAAGCCGCCAGCCAACTCGCGCAGTTGCTTGGCTTGATCCGCCGGAGCAGCCTTGGCCTTGGCCAGCAATTTCGCCGCCTTCCCCTGTACCGTCTCTCCGTAACCGGCAGTCGCCTTTTGCAGCATGGCGGCGTCCAGCCCGCGCAACCAGGTCGCCTGCCCAAGCACTGCCAACAGCGCTTGGCCAAGCGACGCAGCGCGGCCCCAGCCGAACGCCGGCAATAGCGCCGTCGCCTCCGCCGAGCCGATGCTGCCAAGCTGATTTGCGAGCCGACTCAACTGCGCCTCCGCCAGCTTGCCACCGGCCAGCGCCTTGGCTGCATTGCTGCGTTGTGCGAACGGTTGGCCCGCGCTGAGTTGACCCAGTAAATAGTCGAACTCCGCCTCGTCCGGCGCAAACAGTCCGGTGGGAATCCCGCTGAAAGCCAGCGTGCGCTGCCGATCCGGCAACGCCGACGATCGACCGAACCGCCGCAGCATCCCGGCTACGCGTTCCTGTTGCACCTTGGCCAAGCGCAGGCTCACGAGTGATCGCACGGCGGCCGGTCGCAGCGGCGCAGCGGTCGAGTCGATCGCGTCAAGCCAGGCGTCCGGCGCGGGGTTTACCGGTGCCGACGCCATCGCCGCAAGCGCGGTCAGCCGGGCGGCTTTGGCTTGGGAAACATCGGCCAAAGCCTTCGCCAACTCGGCCTGAATCGCCGGTGCGGTGGCGAGCTTAGCCAAGCGCGCGGCGAGCGCCTGGGCGTCCGCCGGTGACTTCACCCGGCGAAGCTCAGCGGCGTAATGCGCGGCGAGTACGTTGCCCCACTCCGCGTGGCGATCACAAATCCACTCCGCTGTTTTGCGCAGCGCGACCGAACTCGACTGAAGCGACGGCAACACGTCGGTCGCCGACAGATGGTAGCCCTCCATTTGGTCCAACGCCATTAGCGCCACGCGCAGCGCCCCCGGCCGCCGGGCCAAGCGCGACAGTGGCACGGCGTCCGGCTGAGCGATCTCGATCAGCGCAAAGATGACCGAGTGCTCGAGCGCGCGATCCATCGGCTCGTCGGCGAGCGCGAGCAGCGGCGCTGCCGCGCGCGGCGAACCGATCCGCCCTAGCGCTTCGGCGGCCGCACGGCAAACCGGCGGCGCGGCGCTTTTCAACAAACGAACCAAGCCATCGACCGCCCCGGTGTCGCGGTGCAGTCCGGCCGAGTGCGCCGCCGCCTGTTGCACTCCCGGCGATGAATTGGCCAACACGCCGCGAACGGCCCGGCGGGCATTGGTGGCTTGAATCCGTGTCAGCGCCCAAACGGCGTTCAACCGCGACCGCTCGCTCCCCTGCTTCAAGCGCTTGGCCAAAGCGGGAACGGCGGGTTGGCCGCGTTTGGCTAAGGCCGCGACGGCTCGCTGCCGCACTGCCGGCCGCTTGTCGTCGAGCCTATTGGCCAAGCTCTCGGGCGGCGAATTCTCCCAGTCGAGTTCCGTGCCGCGCGGATCGGCGGGCGGCTTGGCTCCGGTTTTTTTTACCCGATAAATTGCGCCCAAAACTTCCGGCCGCCAAAACTGCGACGTCGGGCAACACAGCTTGTACCAACCGCCGGTGTCGAGCACGAGCAGACTGCCGTCGGCGTCCTCGATCACGTCGGTTGGGTGAAAGTCGGCGTTGGTCGAGGCGAGAAAATCGGTGTCGTCCGAGCGGAACGTCGCGCCGTCGGGAGTCAGCACGTGACGCTGCACGCGGTTCAAGTTGAACTGACATGAAAACAGGTTGCCGGTGAAACCGCCGCCAAACGCGGCCGAGTCGTAATACTCCAAGCCGCACGGAGCCGCCGCGCCGAAATGCGTCAACACCGGCATCAGCTCGCCCGTGCGCGGATGGTCGTTCACCAACCCCTGCGCCTTGCCGTATACGCCGCCGTAAATGGCGTGGATGAGCCCGTCGCGTTTGCCTCCGCCGGGATACTGAAAAAATGTCGTTGTGAAAATGCGTTCGCCGGTGTTGGTGAAAATGACGTCCACCGGGTTGTCCATGCCGCCGGTCATCACCGGTTCGTGCAACCCGCTGACTGGGTCGCGCCGAAAAATATGCGCTGCACGCGTAACCCGTTCACCGCCGCGAAACGCCGCGAAGCGCTGCTCGGCAAACGCGCCTTTGCACCAGTAAATCCATCCGTCGCGGCCAAGGTACGGCCCATGCAGATCGTTGGCGCAGCCAGTCAGCGTCTTGCCCTGAAACCATTCCTCGCGCTCGTTGGCCACGCCGTCGCCGTCGGTATCGGTCAACCGCCAAATGCTCGGCGGCGCAGAGACGTAAAGCGATCCGTCGTGCCACAGCGTGCCCTCGGGGAACATCATTTTGTCGGCGAACACGACGGAATGATCGAACTGTCCGTCACCGTCGCGGTCCTCGAGCCGGACGATACGATGCGGTTTTTCCGCGAGTTGTTTTTGGACCGGATCATTCGAGCCGGACGAGTCGGCGACGTACAGCCGCCCCTGCTCATCGAACGCCGCCGTGATCGGCCTATCCACCAACGGCGGCCCGGCGACGCGCTCCACCGTGAAGCCATCCGGCACGGTGAAGACCGTTTGGCCAAGCGTCACTTCAACGGCGTTGGCCTTGGGCAACAGTAAAATGGCAGCCAAGCCAGCAAGTGGCAATCGAAGCATCGAGAACATGCCGAGAAGCTAACAAAGGGCTTGGGAGAAGGAAGCGTGAAGTGGTTGTTCCGCTAGGATTTGAAGCTAAACTAACGGTGTCAAAGACCGTGGACGCCAGTAATTAAAACACACCAAAAACTTCCTTTTTTATTGGTGTTATTGGCTATAGTCGTATTTTACTATACACGCTCTTCAGCATCATAAATGCACATTTTCGCAATCCGACTGTTACAATCTGTTGCAATCGATTGACACCACACCCGGGGGTACCCGCCCCAACTGACCGAGGGTAGCAGACCGCAGACCCACCTCCGACTACAAGGTTCGGGATGTCGGTTTTGGCATTGCAAATATGTGCTGCCAAGTCAGATTTTGCGCCGGATACATAAAAACATACAAGCCTTCAAAATTATTTGCCAGCAACAGCGGTTTCACACAGGTGGAACTGATTGTCGTAATTGTGATAGTGCTCATCCTGATGGTTGGCGCGGTGGGAGCTGGAATGCTTCTGCCAGCGTTGGCAAAGGCAAAGTCACAGCGCATTGCCTGCGTGAACAACCTCAAGCAGATTGGCATCGCAACCCGCATCTACGCGACGGACAACCAGGATCAGTTGCCGTGGCAGATGTCAGAGGTGGAAGGTGGTACCGCCGAGTATATTGCCGTCTCCAAAGCGGCGGAGTACTGGAAGCACTTTCAGGCTCTCTCCAATGAACTGAGCAACCCGAAGGTGGTTCGCTGTCCAAGCGACCGCAACCGCAACCAAGCGAACTCATTCGGGGAGACAGAATTTGGTGGCCCGACTGGCAACCTGAGCATGAGCTACTTCATCGGAAAGGCATCTGACGAGGCCAAGCCGAACAATATCCTTTCTGGAGATCGCAACATCGAATATGGCGACTACAACAATGACGATGACAACGAAGGAACTCACCAGAAGTTTGGGAAAAAATTCTCCGGCAGGCTCAGACCGGCGTGGACCGAGAGCCTGCATCAGGTACAAGGCGATCTCCTTTTGTCCGACTCATCCTGTTAGCAGGTCAGCGCCTTTAGACTCATGCAATACATGATCGACTCGAGCGACGAGGACAACGAACTAATGTTCCCGGCTGGCAAATAATCAATGTGCGGTTGTAATCGATTGACACCACACCGGGGGGTGTACCCGCCCCACAGACGGGGGGTATGCTGAAATTAAGATCCCACCCCCATTTGCGCCTCCGCTCTAATCGAGGAAGCCGATAAACGCAGGCGGCCGTGCACTAAGAGATTCAGGCTCGTTCTGTGGTGCCTCACCTACCGCCTGCCGGTACTCGATGGTGTCAACAAAGAGACGGAGGAACTGGCGCGGAAGCACTGCAAGTACAGCAAGCAGGACTGGGCGCGTGACCAAGTCTCGGCCCGAAACTCCTTGGAAAACGGGGCTTTAAGGCGCTTGGCCAAGCGATGCCCTCCAGATATATCCTCGGCAATGCCCAACTCTCCGCTTGGCCAAGTGGCTAAAAAAAAACCTATCTCATTGGAAAACAGAAGGTAAGATCTCTTCACCTGCTACCGGATGCCCTTGGCCTCAAGCTGACGTATCTCGTGCGACCAGGCTTCCCGCTCCTCGTCGGTCACATCCGGATTGGGCATCAGGCTCCGCCGCGTGCAATTGACCAGAGCCTGCAACGTCTGGTATCGGCGGGTCTCGCCGATCGCCGGTGGGAGCAGATCCTCGATCAACGTCATCACCTCGTCCATCGTCAGCTTGCCCGTTTTCCCGAAAAGCTTGGCCTTGGCCTTGAGTTCCGAGCGTAGAGCCGCAAACCCAGCCGCCGACCAACCCTCGGTCGCAGCCGCGAACTGCTCGCGATCCTCGCCGGTCAGCTTCCTCTCAATCACAGGACTCACCACCCAGTCAAGAAACGCCTCGCGATCCTTCCCTTCCGGGTCAAGCACCGGGATGATCAAATCCCCCACCCGGCCCGGGCGGCGAATGTCCGGCGAGAGCAGATGGATGCGCGCCGTCACCAGTAGCCACACCACCTTGCCGCGCAAGAGCGGGTCGGACATCATCGACTGGATCTTGCCGGTCAAGCGCCGCTCCGTCGCGTGCGTGTCCGCGCCGACACCGCCAAGTTGCGTGTCGGCCTCGTCGATGAAAATCAACACGCGTGACAACGCCATCAGCACACGGCGCAACCGCTCGAAGATGACATCCGTCTCGCCGTAGTACTTGCTACGGATGTTCTTGATGACAAGTACGACCATATCCAGCTCCGCCGCCACAGCCTCGAAGATGAATGTCTTGCCGGCACCAATCGGTCCGCCAATCGCCGCGCCCGGAAGCGCCTCGCCGCTATCCATTCCGAATCGCGGGATGACTTCCTTGTTCAGGAATGTCTTCAAGCGCTTGAAGCCGATCACATCAGTCAGACTATGGCCCGGTTTTTTGAACTCAACAACCTCCTCGCCAAGCTGGCTCTTGATGAAGTCCTCCACCTTCGCGACGACCTCCTCCTGCGAGAGCTTGGTCCGACCATGGCGCACTCCCTTGAGCAGCTGCATCAATGCGTGCAACGACAGGCCGGCGGTCAACTCGGCCAATTCGGCCTGTGTTCCCCAAAGCTGGAGCTTGCGCTTCTTACTGTCGTTGCGAGAGAACCATGAGATGAAATGTTTGCGCGTTTCGAGATCGGGCGACGGCACCTCGACCTCGATCAGTTGCGGTAGGCGGGCAATGCGCTGGTTCAGTTGTGAGCGCGACTCGGCAATCATCACCACCGAGTCACCGCCGTTCACAAAACCTAAGTCACAAAACCAGTCGTGACAGATACTTACACGCTGACGATCCATGTCATTGAGGCTCGTGATCGGCGCGTCCGGCAGTAACATATCCGCCCCCTCGATGAGAATTAATAAATCCCCCTTGAGACAGGGAGAACCACCCAGCTTGGTGCGGGAGCAGAGGCACATTTGCCGCATCAACTCCAACGCTAATGTCGGATTGCTGACGGCTTTTTGCATCGAGTCGTCGTAAGAACTCGTAACGGAATCAACCTGTGACTGCACCTCCTCGGAGGCGGTCATGCGGTTAATGGCCAACTGGTCGGGATTCATCCCTAGCCGCCACTCGATCCATGCCTTGCGCACCTCCCCGGCATCCTTCTCGCGCAGAAAACGGATCGGGCCGTTCAACTCGTACACGATCAGGATGAGACTAGAGAGGTTCCAGTTGCCCGTGAGGTACTCAACAAGTGACGAGTAGTCGTCCTTACCCCCTTTGTTGGTATGGAAGAC
>JABGZB010000018.1 GCA_018674955.1 Verrucomicrobiota bacterium
CCAACTTCAAGCCAAGCGTGGCGGCGATCCTCGGCGACGAGCGCGCCGACAAACAGTCCAGGCACTTTGGCCGGCCCGACTTCACCATCAGGGTTAGCACCGGCGAAAAGCCGGAGGATTTCACCTTCGTGCCCTTCCCGCTTGGCCAAGGCGTGTTTCACCTCGACCAGACGTTCACCGACTTGGCCGGCGCGCGTTTCCAGCAGTTCAACCGTTCGCCTCAACAGTTCAGCCAACCGCAGGAAGTTGATGCCGGCTTCATAGAGGTCGCCATCCCGTACACCGCGCTGGGCGGCCTGCAACCGGGCGACGAAATCACGATCGGCGCGGTCGTCGGCACCAAGGACGTTTACGGCAACCAATTCCGGCAACTCGACACGACCCACCTCGGCAACGGCTTGACGTTCGGGAAAGACCTCGTTTTCCAGCTTGATACTTACCAACTCGAGGGACTGAAAGTGCGTCTGGCCATTAACACCGATCCCGATAACGACGGGCTGCTCACCGCCCGCGAAATCGAACTCGGCACCAATCCGGACAAGCGCGACACCGACGGCGATCTGTTGCCGGACGGCTGGGAAGTCGCCCGCGGCCTCGACCCGCTCCAGCACGACGGCGACGCGGCGTTGGCGCTCGACCCCGACGGCGACGGCGTCAGCATTGCCGAGGAACTCGCCGCCGGCACCGACCCGCTCGACGGCGACTCCTATTTCACGCTACAGGTTGAAACGACCGACGACGGCATCCGCCTCCACTGGTACGCCATCCCGGGTGCCACTTATCAGGTCATCGCCGCCGGGGAGGCATCCGGCCCGTACCAGGCGCTTGGCCAGGCGCAAAAAATCGAGGGCGAAGCCGCTGCCGAAATGGAGTTGACCCTTCCCGCTGCTCAACTCAACCAACCGGCCTCATATTACCGGCTGCAATTGACTCCCAAAGAATGAAACACACAAACAAACTTGGCCAAGTGCTTGGGCTCGCCGCCCTGCTGTTGGCCGCCAGTTGCGACAAGGAAAAACCCGCCATGCCCCCGAGTGCCCCAACACCCGCTCCGCCAGCCAACCCCGTGACCGGCACGGCGCAGCCCCGGCTCGAGACGATCAAGCTCTACCTCGGAGCGGCGGAGCTGACCGTCGAGATCGCCGACGAAAACCACGAGCGCATGGCCGGCATGATGCATCGCACGACGATGCCGGAGAACGAGGGCATGCTCTTCGTTTTCCCCTACCCGCACCAGACCGGTTTCTGGATGAAAAACACCACCGTGCCGCTGTCGATCGCCTACATCGACCGCGCCAGCCGTGTGATCGAGATTTACGACCTGCACCCCCTCAACACCAAGCCGGCCGAGTCGCGCTCGGCCCGCGTGCAGTACGCGCTTGAGGTCAACCAGGGCTGGTTCGCCAAGAATGGCATCAAACCAGGTACGGTGCTCGCCACCGATCGCGGCTCGCTGGCGGTCTCGGTTCGAGCCAAGTGATCGGCTGGCATTGACTTTGCATCGGTTTTTGGCAGACTTCCGCCCCAATGATTGACGACATCACAAAAGTCCTCCAAAACTGGGACTACCGCCTTGGCCGCGTGGACGCACGCCGGGTCAAAGGCGAGGATGGTGCGGACAAACTGCAGTTGCGAATCGATCTCGGTTTGCTGCAGATGAACGCGCAGTGTCGCCCCGACGGCAAGCGGCCGTTCGGACACTCCACCCTGCTTGACCACTTTGTAAATCGCCTCGAGGAATATCGCAAAAAACACGGTGGCGAGGACGGCGATTTCACCATCAACCCGGACGAGTGCGCCAAGCTCCAACAGGAAGCCATCCAGTATCATCACCGCAGCATTTGTAATTTCGAGCTTGAGGACTTCGAGGCCGTCGAGCGCGACACCGAGCACATCCTCGAGTTGCTCGACTTCGTGCAAGACTTCGCCGCGCAGGAGGATATCGGCCAGAGCTTCCAGCAGTTCCGACCGCAGACGATCATGATGCAGGTTCGCGCCGTCGGGACAGAACTTATCGCCGATGGCAAATACGATTCCGCCATCGCGGAAATCATCGCTGCGATCGAGGAGTTGAACCTGTTCTACACCGAGATGGGCCGCGAGGAACTGGTCGACAGCAGCATGGAGGTTCGCTCCCTTGGCGAATGGCTCAATGATGTTGAGAAAGAGGCCGCAGAGAAAAAGCCGATGACCAAGCGCGAGAAACTCGAGCACAAACTGGGCACGGCAATCAATCAGGAAGATTACGAGGCCGCCGCCAAACTGCGCGACCAACTCAAAAAAATTGGCCCAAAAAAGAACGGGTAGGGACGACTGCCCGGTCCGCCCGCTCTTGCACAATCCGAAACCCCGCAAGGCCGGCACCGGCAAAAACAATCTGGGCGCATCCGCGAAATCTGCGGATAAAAAATCCAATCCGCGAATGGACGCAAATAACCGGAGGAGAGTTTTCGGTTCCAAAAACAATCCTCTCCATCCATGTTTCATTTCAACTTCTCAAAACCCGTGTTCATCCATGTCTCTTTTTTCGCGTCCATTCACGGTTAAAAAAAACTTGTCCACCCCGTCGCCTTCCCCGAAGCTCGCCACCACCTTTAAAAACCATGAGCGCAGACGCAAAAATATTGGAACTCGGGCTTGAACTCCCGCCCGCCCCGGCCCCGATGGGCGTTTACAAGCCGATCGTCATCACCGGCAATCTCGCTTACCTCTCCGGCCACGGCCCGGTGCAACCCGACGGCACACTGATGACCGGCCGCGTCGGCGACGGCCTCGACCTGGACGCCGGTTACCAGTCCGCCCGGCAGGTCGGCCTCACGATGCTCGCCACGCTCCGGGCCAATCTCGGCAGCCTCGACCGCGTCCAGCGCGTCATCAAGGTGCTCGGCATGGTCAACTGCACTCCCGACTTCCCAGACCACCCGAAGGTCATCAACGGCTGCAGCGAATTGTTCGCTCAAGTTTGGGGCGAGGAAAACGGCGTCGGCGCACGCAGCGCGGTCGGCATGGGATCATTGCCCGGCAACATCTCCACCGAGATCGAGGCCATCTTCGAGATCGACTAAATCCGCATGGCGGACGACTGGCACACGCTCGCCGACCCGGACGAGATACCCTCGCCCGCCCTTCTCATTTACCCTGAGCGCATCGGCGAAAACATCCGCCGCATGATCGCCGCGCTTGGCCAGGCGGAGCGGCTGCGGCCCCATGTCAAGACGCACAAGATGGCCGAGGTCGTGCAGTTGCAACTCAAGGCCGGCATTACCAAATTCAAGTGCGCCACCATCGCCGAGGCGGAGATGCTTGCCCAAGAGGGCGCAAAAGACGTGCTGCTGGCCAACCAGCCGGTCGGCCCCAACATCGCCCGTCTGCTTGGCCTGGGCGGCTGGTTTCCCGACGTCCGTTTTTCAACCATCGCCGACGACGCCGAGGCGGTCGGCAACCTGGCCCAAGCCGCCCAAGCCGCTGGCGTCACCCTTCCCGTCTGGCTTGACCTCGACGTCGGTATGAGCCGCACCGGCATCGCGCCCGGCCAAGCGGCGGCGACGCTGTACAAGCTCATTGGCCAGTTGCCTGGTGTCGATCCGGCGGGGCTGCATCTTTACGACGGACACCTGCACGAGGGCGACCCGGCCAAGCGCTTGGCCAAGTGGCAGACGATGATGGACCAGGTGCGCCCGTTCCGCACCGGCCTCGAGGCCGACGGACTGCCGGTGCCGGGCGTGGTCGGCGGTGGCACGCCGACGTTCCCGTTTCACGCGCAACACACCGACCACGTATGCAGCCCCGGCACGACGCTGCTGTGGGACTTCGGCTATCGCGACGCGTTCCCCGATCTCGATTACCAAAACGCCGCCATGCTGCTCACGCGCGTCATCAGCAAACCGGGCACCGACTGCATCACACTCGACCTTGGCCACAAGGCGGTCGCGGCGGAGAACCCGCATCCGCGCGTGCGGTTCATCGGCCTCGACAACGCCGAACCGGTCGTGCACAGCGAGGAGCACCTCACGCTCCGTACGGCGGAGGCGCGGCGATTCAATGTCGGCGACTGCCTGTATGGAATCCCGCGGCATATCTGCCCGACCGTCGCGCTGTACGACCGGGCGCACGTGATTCGAGGCGGAAAACTCACCGACCAATGGCAAGTCACCGCCCGCGCCCGCAAGCTCACTTTTTAACTCAACGATTGAATGGCATGCCGCACAACCAAATAGATATAGAGCGCATTCCCTCTCCCCGCAGCGGTCGCGACACACCAACCTCGCTTGGCCAAGCGCGTCCCGGATGAATCCTGAAAACCGATGAGTGAATCCTCCAACGCCGAGACTCGCAGCCTGCGCCAAAGCCGGCGTGAGTTGTGGCTCATCCTGCTGGCTTGGCTGGGGTGCTCCCTGTGGGTGATCGGCTACAGCGCGGCCAACGGCTACGACCTCGCACCGGAGGAGGTGTCCACCGTGTTGGGCTTTCCGGGCTGGGTGTTTTGGGGCGTTGTGGCACCGTGGATGACTGCGAACGCCTTCACGTTTTGGTTCTGCCTGCGAGCCCTGAAAAATGACGAGGACGAGGAGGAATCGCCGTGAACGAGACCACCGCCAACTCGGCGCTACTCACTTTTGCGATCTATCTGCTCGGCGTCTTTGTCCTCGCCTGGCTTTCCAGCCGGGTGCGGCGAAAAAAAGAGTTTGTCGGCGAATACTTTCTCGGCGGCCGCAGCCTTGGGCTATGGGCGTTCGCGCTGACCTTCGCGGCGACCAGCTCGTCCGGCGGCAGTTTCATGGGATTCCCGTCGCTGGTTTACACGCACGGCTGGGTGCTGGCGCTGTGGATAGCCAGCTACATGCTGGTGCCGCTCGTCGGCATGGGGCTGCTCGGCAAGCGTGTGAACCGGCTCGCCCGCCAGTCCGGCGCGGTGACG
>JABGZB010000208.1 GCA_018674955.1 Verrucomicrobiota bacterium
TAGTTCATCGAACTGGGCGCGCTGTGCCAGTGCGTGGCGGAAATGAGGATGCGATCGAGCGGGATTCCAGTTTTGTCGGAGGCCAGTCGCTTGGCCTCGTCGCACAGTTCTCGCGGTAACATGCAACTATCGACCACCACGATGGCCAGGCGCGTCACGCGGTCATCAAGCACTAGGCAGCGTGCATGCAACGGATCAACAACCTTGTTGTCACTGGCCTCAATGAAGCCTCCGTTGCGGATCACCGGCAGCACGAGTGGCGTTACATCGACCTTGGCCGCACCGGCACGCAACTCCGCGTGGGTCTCGGCAGGCGCAAACGTAACAAGCAGCAGAGCTGCGACAAATGGAAATGGTTTCATGCAGGGGCCTGAGTATGGCTGCCGCTGCGAGGGGCGCAAGCCGCCGCTTTGGAAAGCGCGCTTATTTTGGAATGACGGCTTTTTGGGATTGACCGTAGTGAAAAGGCAGGGGTAGTGTAGCCCTGCTTTCCACTTGTGGATTAAACCAAAAACAAATCAGAAATATGAGTGATAAAATCGTTCCCCTAATTAGTTCCGGAACCAAGGGCCCGCTGGGTGTTCTGCACCTGCCCCGCCTTTGGCAAAAAGTTTCCCTTGAGGCAGCCGGCAAAATCGCCGACGGCTACCCGGGAATTGGCGCAGGCTACGACGCGATGGTGATCGCCGGCCTCGGCCTGAACACTGATGCGGTTCGTGCCCACATCACCAACGACAAGCCGACCTACCCGCAGTTCGAGGCGTGGATTCAGGCTCAGGAAGGCGCCACGCTAGGTGCCGATGCCATCGGCGCGCTGAACGACTCGATCGTGGGCTACAACCATGACGACGAAACCCGCCAAGGCATCCTGAACGCCAACGGCCTGCCGGACGGCGACCCACAGGACGCCGTGAACCTCAACAACCTCGACGACTGGCTGGAGTTTCACGCCGCCGAGATCGCTTAATTTCAAGCACTTTCCCCCAAACCGCAGCCGGAACTTGGCTGCGGTTTTTTTGTGTCCGCACCGCGCTCGCCCAAGGGTGAAAATAGAGATTGTGTCGCAGTGTCCCGGTGAGTAGTTTGCCCCCGTTCCCAGCCAAGCATGGCCAGAACAACGCAACCCTAAATCCAGCAATTATGAGTAACACCAAACAAACCATCATCGCTGCAGCCGTTGCTGTGACGTTCACCACCACCACAGCGCAGGCGGATGGCCTGTCCGATTCACTGCCACTGGGCAAAAGCCTCGCTGCCGGCCACGAACTCCCGCTGTCGCTCGGCGTCAGCGCCAACGTGTTTTTCTTGGAGCAAAACATGGAGGCCCAGTCGATCTCGATCGACATCCCGCCCCTGCCCCTGCCCACTGGTCTGGTTGAATTGCCGCCCGGCCTGCCCGCCACGGCGGACAACCTCGAAAGCCGCGCCACCAGTACCACCGCCAAGCTCGACGCATGGCTGCTGCCTTTCCTGAACGTGTACGGCGTCGCCGGCTACGTGGATGGGGAAACTGTCGCCAGCGGATTCTCCGTCAGCGGACTGCCGCCGGAGCTGGCCAGCCTGTTGCCCAACTCTTTCTCCATCGCCTACAGCGGCCCCGTTTACGGTGCCGGCATTACGTTGGCAGCCGGTTACAACCAATTCTTCGCCTCTCTGGACGCCAATTACACCGAGTCAGACCTCGACATTGGCGACTCCACCATCGAGGCATTCATCATCTCACCACGCATTGGTATAACCGGAAACCTCGGCGGACTTGAAGGCTCGCTCTACGTTGGCGCCATGTATCAGGACATCGATGAGAATCAAAATGGCACCGTCAACTTCCCGGTCGCGGGACAGTCCCTGCCGGTCGGATACAACGTCATTTCGGAAGCCGAGGATAAGTGGAATTACCTCGTCGGCGCAAATCTCAAGGCTAGCGAAAGCTGGAACTACGGCATCGAGGTCGGCTTCTCCGAGCGTACACACGTAATGGCCACGCTCAACTACCGCTTCTAAACCAAGCGCGAATCAAACTCTCGAGGACGGGCCAAGCGCCCGTTCTTTTTTTGTCCCACTTTGGCCAAGCGATGGCCCTTGCCTCCGCCGCCGCTTGGCTTCATAAACCGCCCGTACTATGAAAGCAGTTGCAACACTCTCCCTCTCCTTTCTCGGCTGGGCCGCGCTTGGCCAAGCCGCCGACCTGCCCAAGTTCCGCCATGTCACCATCGACGACCAGGTGAAAATCGGCTACGGCACCGCCATCGCCGACATGAACGGCGACAAAAAACCGGACATCATCCTGTGCGACGCCCGCAACATCGCCTGGTACGAAAACCCGTCGTGGAAAAAACACATCATCGTCGAGAACCTCACCCCGCGCGACCACGTCTGCATCGCCGTGCGCGACATCGACGGCGACGGCAAGGCAGAGATCGCCGCCGGTGCTCAATGGAACCCCGGCGAAACCAGCGACACCGCCAAATCCGGCGCCGTATTTTATCTTATCCCACCGGCCGACCGAACGCAGAAATGGACTCCGGTTCA
>JABGZB010000209.1 GCA_018674955.1 Verrucomicrobiota bacterium
GCAGGGCGGCGGCAGCTTGGCCAAGCGCGGCAAAACTTCGAACAAAAAAATGTACCAGTGCGTGCTGCCCTCATAGCCGTCTTCGCTGACAAGGCCGGTGAGGTGGAGTTCGCTTGGCTTGAGGGTGAGTTCCATTTCCTCGTTGGCCTCGCGGCAGGCGCAGGCGTACGGCGACTCGCCGCGGTCGGTGTGCACCTTGCCGCCGGGCGGGCTCCATTTGCCGAGATTGGGCTCCTGCGTGCGCTCGAGCAGCAGCAATCGGCCGTCGGCGTCAAAGCAATAAAGCAGAGTTGCGATCTTGTGTGGCAGCACCATCGGCGGAGAGTGTGCCGCGAATCCGGTCCGGGTGGCAACAGGCAATGGCGCGTAAGCGGATTCTGGGGTGGATTTTCGGCGTGGTAGGGTGTTAGCTTGCCGGTCTTCGCGCTGCGGTGCATTTCTGATGGGACAAAACAAGAAAGAACGGGTGCAACGCCAACGGCGTCCCAAGCCGGTTGTCGCCGTGCCGGTTTCGTCTGACCCGATGCCGGCTTGGCTCAAGACGGACAAGGCGCTTGCCGCCGGCGAGTCGTTTTTTCGGCCGGTGGATTGGCTGGCGTTCGGCATCACGACGCTGGTGACGCTGCTCGGCTATTGCCTGACGATCTCGCCGGATTTGTCGCTGGAGGATTGTGGCGAACTGGCGGTCGGCTCGATGTACGCCGGCGTGCCGCATCCGCCCGGCTACCCGGTGTGGACGCTTTACACGTGGCTGTTCACGAAGCTGGTGCCGATCTCGAACATCGCGTTTCGGGTGGCGCTCTCGTCGGCGTTCGCGGCGGCGGTTTCGAGCGGCCTGCTGGCGCTGCTGACGTGCCGCGCCTCTGCGCGAATCATCGAGGGGATGGAGTGGCTCGGCAGTCTGGACAAGCGCTTGGCCAAGCGCATCACGCTGGTGGGCGGCTGTGTGGCGGGACTGATGCTCGGCTTCAGTGGGTTCATGTGGAGCCAAGCGGTGATCGTGGAGGTGTACACGTTGAGTGTACTCTCGCTCATGGGCGTGCTGTGCTGCCTGTATCGCTGGACGCAGGACACGGCGCGGATGCGGTATTTGTACTGGACGTTTTTTTGGTTCGGCATCTGCCTGTGCAACCACCAAACGCTGATCGTTGCGGCGATGGGAATCGAGACGGTGATCCTGTTTGCGCATCCTCGACTGGGCCGTAATTTGTTCACCCTCAACGCGCTGGTTTACCTTGCAGTGCTGGTGGCGATGGCGACCGGTTCGACCGAGTTGTTCAGCGGCAACACGCCGATGCAGGTGATTTTTCACATGCTCGGCGTGAGCTTCATCGCCATCGCCGGGTTGTTGTGGTTCGTGACGCTGACACAGGACGCCGGACGCAGTGGCTTCAACCCGGTGCTCGAGCTTCGCGAAAGCCTGAAAATTATCTGGAGCAGCTTGGCCTACGCGGGGGGAGCGGCGTTTTACCTCTTTATGCCGCTGTCCTCAATGACCAATCCACCGCTCAACTGGGGTTACCCGAGGACGTGGCTTGGCTTCATGCACGCCTTCACCCGGGGCCAGTATCAGCAGACCAACCCGACGACCGATTTTTTTCAGTTCCTTGGCCAAGCGAAGATGTACGTCGAGGGTGCGGCGGACGAGTTTGGCGTGTTCATGCTGCTGGCGATCCTGCCGTTTGCGTTGCTGTTGAAGATGAAAAATCGCGAGCGCGGCTGGATGATCGGCTCCTTTGCAATTTATATTTGTCTGGCTGGGTTGCTGATGATCCTCCTCAACCCGACACCGGACAAGCATGGACGGGACATGACACGTGTTTTCTTCGCTGCATCGCACGTGCTGCTTGCAATGTGGATCGGTTTTGGATTGACGCTATTTTGTGCACTGGTGGCCAAGCGGTATTTTCGGGTTCGTGTCGCGCTTGGCCTTGGGCTGGTCGTGGCCGCCGCGTTTGCGATGGTTGCTTGGTCCACCGAGTTGGCGGACACGCAGTTTTTTCTCAACCATTGGACACGCGCGTTTGCGTTCTGCCTCGTGGTGTTTCTTGCGGCGTTGTTTTTGGTTCATCGCGATGCGCGGGTCAACGATAGGGGCCGATCGTTGTCGCCGATGATAGTCCTGATGGTGATGGCGCTGCTGCCGGCGTGGTCGGTTTTGTCGCACTGGGGCAAGAATGAGCAGCGCGGGCATCTGTTCGGTTTTTGGTACGGGCACGACATGTTCACGCCGCCGTTCACCGAGTCGGACGGCCAGCCGATCTACCCGGAGATGTCGGAGAACGCCATCCTCTTCGGCGGCACCGACCCCGGCCGCTTCAACCCGACGTACATGATTTTTGCCGAGAGCTTCACCGAACCGGCCAAGCGGCGCGACCCCGACTTCGACCGCCGCGACGTGGCGCTCATCACGCAAAACGCCCTCGCCGACAGCACGTACCTCGACACCGTCCGCGCCCACTACGAGCGGAGTAAACAGATCGACTGGAACCCGGCCGACCCGACTTACATCCCGTTCGCCTCCGGCGCAAAAAACATGCTGCTCGGCACCAACATCCTTTCCGGCTTGGCCACTTCGATCGACAAGTGGATGGTTGGCATGGGGGTGGATTGGGAGATCGACCGGCGAACGAGCGGTTCTTATTTTGCGCCGGAACAGATTTTGAAACCAAGCGCCTTGGCCAAGCGCCTCGCGGTTCAGGACGACGAGTTGGCCCGCTTCCTCCTCGACAAACTTTCCGACGAGGGCAGGGGAGCCTGCATCGAGCCTCCCTCCGATGCCGCCCTCCGCGAGGTGTTAGCCGACGACTTCAACGCGATCATCGACGGCGACCCGATTTGGGATGACGCGGCGTTCGCTGGCGGCGAGTTTTCCGGCACGACGCTTGCCTTGCGCGAGCAATTTGTCGCGCTTGGCAAAGAGGAACCGAGGCGTGTTGAGGAGAATGGTCGCTACATCCGCTGGAGACAGGCTCGCGTGCGGTTGAACCGCCGGCTGCTTGACGAGTTGTTGGTGGATTTCATCCAGCCGGGGCTGGCCGGGTTGTATCCCGACCTTGAGTTAAACTCGCCCACGCAGTTGGAGGCCGAGATCGCATTTGCGGAGTATTTACAGGAGGCCGATGCCCGTGAGAAAGCCGGGGCGCTCAAGCCGGGCGAGATCGTCAACCGCATCGGCGATCGGGTTTCCGTGGCCGGACAGGTGTCGGTAATGCAGATCAACTCCAAGCTGGCCAAGCTGTTGTTCGACAAAAATCCGGAGCGCGACTTTTTTATCGAGGTCAGTTTTCCGCTGGAGTGGATGTACCCTCACCTCACCCCGTACGGCATTATCCTGAAGCTCAACCGCGATGAGGTGCCGGAGATCACCGACGAGATGATGCGCAAGGACCGGCTATTCTGGGCGCAATACCAGACCCGCCTCACCGGCGACTGGATCACCGACGACACGAGTATCAAGGAGATCGGCGACTGGGCAATCAAGACGTACCAGCGCTGGGATCTAAGTGGCTACACTGGCGACCCGGCCTTCGTTCGCGACGAACCGGCGCAGAAATCGTTCAGCAAGCTGCGCACCTCGATCGCCGACATCTACCGTTGGCGCATCAACAACTACAAGCTCGCCATCAGCAAGGAGGCGGACGCAGCCAAGCGCGACGAGATGATGCAGAAACAGGAGCGGATGACGCGGGAATATATTTTTGCGCTCAAGCAGGCGTGGGCGTTTTGCCCTTACAGCCCGGAGGTGCTGTCGCACTTTACCCAGTTGCTACTCTCGCTTGGCTACGAAAAAATTCAGTCCGGCGACAAAGCGGGCGCCACGGCCTTGCGTGACGACGCCATTCACCTCGTCACCACATACGGACGGTTTGATCCCGGAAGCCCGATGTATTCCCACCTGACCAATGGCATTGCACGGTTCAATAGCGTGCTCGAGGGTAAGCCGCAGACTGCTGCGAAGGGGCTCAACCTGAACGACCGGGAGGTGCAGCAAATCCAGCAACAACTCGTCGGCCTGCAAGCGCGGCACAAGGCCAACCCCGCCGACCCCAAGGTGACGCTCGAGTTGGCGACGATCTATCTGCGCCTCAAGCAGAATGAGCAGGCGCTCAAGCTGCTCGACTCGCTGGTGAAGCAGCCCGGGCTCGAGATCAGCACCCGCTTCACCGTCGCGTCGGTCTATCAAAACCTTGGCCAAGGCGTAAAGGCCGAGCAGCAAAACGGGATCGCCCGGGAGGCGCTCAAGCAACTCGAGGCCAAGCTCGCCGCCGAGCCGGGGAACTTCGACCTGGCGCTGGATCTGGCGACGACACACGTTCAGCTTGGCCAAGCGCAACGGGGAGTCGATGTGCTGGCGCAGGCCGTCGAGCAGCCGTCGATCAACACAACCAACTTGTTGATGGCCGCCCAGTTTTTTAACCAGCTTGGCAGCCAGAAACAACTCGAGTTAGCCCTCGTGGTGCTCACCCGCAAGATGCCGGACAGCCCGGAAGGCTGGTACGACTTGGCGGCGGTGCAGGCCGCCCAGCGGGATCGGACGGCAGACTCGTGGGCCACCTTGGCCAAGGCACTCGCGCTCGACAAACAGCGCCGGGCAACCAACGCGGCGGCGGATAATATTTACGATCGAGTGGCGAAAGACCCGCGCTTCACCGACGTGCGCCGCATGCCGGAATTCAAGTCGTGGCCGCCGTGACGCGCCTTGGCCAAGCGTGCCACCGTTTAGCCCGTTACGCCGCCCCCTCAAAAAAACTCGGCACGGCTGCCTTGGCCAGTACCTCGGCGCGCGCGAGGATTTCCTTCGGCGAATCGCTGTACAGTGCAAACTCCGCCAGTTTCCGTGCCTCCGACATTTCGATGCTGCAGATGAGCATCTTCACTCGCGGCACCATCGAGGGGGTCACGCTCAACTCGGACACACCGAGTCCCAGCAACAGCGGTACGGCGGCGAGGTCGCCTGCCATCTCGCCGCAGATGCCGGTCCAGATGCCGTGCGCCTGGCCGGCATCCACCGTCGCCTTGATCAGGCGTAGGATGCCGGGGTGCGTCGGCTCGTAGAGGTGGGCGATCTTCTCGTTCAACCGATCTACTGCCAACGCGTACTGGATGAGGTCGTTGGTGCCGATGCTGAAAAACTTCACACGCCTGGCTAGGCTGTCGGCGATCATCGCCGCCGATGGCGTCTCGATCATTACCCCGATCTCAACGTCCTCGGCGAACGCCACCCCCTCGTCTCGGAGTTGTTCGCGGCACTCGTCGAGCAACACGTTTGCGGCCTCGAGTTCCTCCACGCCGGAGATCATCGGGTACATGATTTTCAGGTTGCCAAAGACGCTCGCCCGCAGGATGGCGCGGAGCTGCGTGCGGAACAGGTCCTTCTCCTGGAGGCACAGTCGGATGGCGCGCCATCCGAGGAACGGGTTCATCTCCTCCGCCACGTTCACGTGCGAGAGCAGCTTGTCGCCGCCAAGATCGAGCGTGCGGATGATCACCGGGTCCGGCGCGAGCGACTCGGTCACCTTGCGGTATGCCGCAAACTGTTCCTCCTCGTTCGGCAGGTCGCTTCGGTTGATGAACAAAAACTCGGTGCGAAACAGGCCAACACCGATCGCGCCGCATTGGAGAACGCTCTCGACATCGGCCGCGCGCTCGATGTTGGCTGAGAGAATGATCCGGTGGCCGTCCCGCGTCTCGGCCGCGTCGTCGTGGATCACCTCGAGGCTCTTCTCGATCGAGGTCTGCCGGTCGACCAGTTGGCCGTACTCGAAGAGTGTCTGCTCCGACGGATCAATGACGACGAAGCCGTTGAAGCCGTCGAGTAGCACCGACTCGCCGGTGTGCAACTCGCTGATCACCTCACCCAGTCCGAGTACCGCCGGTATGCGCAGCGAACGCGCAAGGATGGCCGTGTGTGACGTGCGGCTGCCAACCTCGGTGGCGAATCCCAGCACCATCGCCGGATCCATCATCGCCGTGTCGGACGGCGTCAGGTCGTGGGCCACCACCACGCACGGCTCGGTCAGGTCGGCCAGGCCGGTGCAAAGTGCTTGGTCCATCAGGTCGGCCAGCACCCGCTGCGCCACGTCGCGAATGTCGGCGGCCCGTTCGCTCAGGTAGGAGTCATCCACCTTGCCCAGCGCCTCGGCATATTTTTCCGATGCCTTGTGGAGCGCGAACTCGGCCGTGACCAAGTCCTCCCGGATGAACCGCGTCGCCTCCTCAATCAGCATCGGGTCCTCCAGCACCAGCAGGTGCGCGTCGAAAATCTGCGCCTCCTTGGCACCCAGCGCCTCGCGCAACCGCTCCTGCACGGCGAGGATTTGCCGGCGCGTTTCCATCAGGGACGCCTGGAGCCGATCCTGCTCCCCGGCTGGGTCAGACTCGAGGATGCCCCACTTCGCCGGGTCGATCCGCGTGCGGTCCAACACCACAACACGGCTGCGGCTCACCCCCTGCGATACGGGGATGCCTCGCAGCATCTTCTCGCCAGTCTTGCGCTTGGTAGGCACGCGCGGAAGCGTAATCGAGCTACCAAAGTCGGGAAAGAAATTTAGAGAATTACATCAAACCGGACTGCCGCCAGCATTTTCCGTGGCTTGCCCGCGGTTGGTTTTCGGGGAAAACTGGCCCAACGGCCCGAGTGGCCCAGCCATGAACCCAAAAATCCAGCCCAACCCCGACAGCCTCAAGGCCGGTGCGCACGACTTGGCCAAGCGCCTCGCCGGGGCCGGGTTTCAGGCGTATTGGGTGGGTGGGTGCGTGCGTGACGACCGGCTTGGCCAAGCGCCGACCGACTACGACATCGCCACCGACGCCACGCCGGATGAGATCGAGCAACTGTTCCGCAAGACCATCCCGGTCGGCAAACAGTTCGGCGTAATCATGGTGCTCGAAGCCGGTCACGAATATCAGGTGGCCACCTTCCGCGCCGAGAGCGATTACACCGACGGTCGGCGGCCC
>JABGZB010000210.1 GCA_018674955.1 Verrucomicrobiota bacterium
ATGCGAAAGCGTCCTATGGTGTGTTGTGACCCGTATTCCTGATCGAGCACGATGTGCAGGTAGATGCCTGTATCGATTTCCAGCGGTTCGGCCAGTGTAATATCGAGGTTGTTTGGCTTGCCGTATTCATTGGCTATGGCCCAGCCCGTGCCGTTCTTGCCGGCTTCGCTTTTTCCGTCGATGGCGTTTTTTGCAGGCCAGTCCTTCTGGGAATATGTAGCGGTTGCATTGCCAAGTTTCAACAGTTGCGGGGTCTTGCTAGAGAAGTCCGCATTGGCGTTGGCATATATCCGCACATCATTAAGCACAAAGTTGCCATGAGGCGTCCGTCCGGGGCCTTTCGCGGCAAGGGATTCGTCAGGCAGGACTTCAATCCGAATACCGGTGATACGGTTCAGACCGGTTTTATAGTTCACTTCATACTCTGCTATTTCAGGGTTTTCGCCACTGACGAGCAGGGAACCGTCACCTTTTTTGGTGAATTCAACCTTGTCACTAACGTCTGCGCGGGCCGATACAAGTTCCATGGAGTGAAATTTCACAGGTTCACTTTTTCGGTTGGTGATCTCATCGCGCAATGACTTCTCCAGCACTGCAAGCTGCTTCTTCAAAGTAGCATTTCTTTTTGTGATTTTTGTCGTTAGATCTTTCACATTGGATTTGTGGGATTCTTTGGCTTTCGCGAAGTCGGCGAATGCCTGTTGGGAGCGCGGAATGTTGGTGCTGGATTCGTCGCCGTTGTTGAAGTAGGCAAACAGTTGATAATATTCCTTCTGTGTGAGCTGATCGTATTTGTGATTATGACATCGCGCGCAGCCGACAGTCAGTCCTAGCCAGACGGAGCCCAAGGTCTCCTCGCGATCCATCACCGCAGCGACGCGCCATTGCTCCTGGTCAGTACCACCCTCGGTGTTGGTTAGAGTTTGGCGGTTGAACGCGGTGGCGAGCTTTTGCAAGTCAGTGGCATTTGGCAGTAGATCGCCGGCAAGTTGTTCTATGGTGAACTGGTCGAACGGTAGATCGGCGTTGATAGCGTTAATGACCCAATCGCGGTAACGCCAAGCGTTCATGCGCGGATTATCTTTCTCGTAGCCGTCGCTGTCAGCATAGCGCGCCTTGTCGAGCCAGTGACGTCCCCAGCGTTCGCCAAAGTGCTGGGAGGCAAGCAGTCGAGCAACGAGTTTGTTGTAGGATTCAGACGATTTGTCGTTCTTAAAGGCCTCCACTTCCTCGGGAGTGGGTGGCAGGCCGATGAGATCGTAGCTGAGTCGTTTGATGAGAGTGTAGCGATCGGCTTGCGGTGATGGCTGCAGTTTGTTTGCTACAAGCTTGGCTAGCACGAAGCGGTCAATTTCATTCCGATTCAAAGCGCCAGTTTTCACCTCTGGCGGAGCGGCTTGGTTCAAGGGTTGATAGGCCCAGTGCTGCCCCCAGCGCCCTCCCTCCGTGATCCATTGACGAATCAGTGCGATTTGAGCCGGCTTCAACGGCTTGCCGTGATCAGGCGGAGGCATGAGATCATCAGCATCATCCGTGGTCACACGATAGATGAGTTCGCTACCATCCGGATTGCCCGGGACTATCGCACGTTTGCCGGATTTCGATTCAGCTCGGGCACTCTTTTTATCCGTCAAGTCCAGCCCGGCCTTTTGTTTGTCCGGCCCATGGCAAGTGATGCAATTCTCAGAAAAAACGGGTTGAATATCGCGTGCGAAATCGATCTCTGCCGCACCAACATGCAAAGCTAGAAAAATGCTGAGGGATAAAATGTGTTTCTTTGTGAAACAATGTACCATCGTAGAACCTGCTTTCCGGAGAAAAGCATAGACTTTTCATTCAGAACGGGTCAAATAAAAGCTGCCTAAAGGAAAAAATATATTCCTATTTTTGTATCTGACTCCTACGAAAAGACCCCCTTGTATTTCACGGTTCCGGAAGGGAAGGTCACACGAAAACCGTTGAAATCTTCATCGCCGAAGGTACAGGTGAGAATGGGAGGGTTTTGAAGGAAAGACTCATTCGAAATGTGAGACTGTAGTGCCGTTTCAGCCCCATCATCGCATTGGTTCCCGTTCTCGCAGCACCCGAATTAATAAGCCGGCTCTGTCTTACTTCTTCTGGACGTGCAGGATGAGGGGGTTTGAAACAATCCCTTTTTCAGCCGTGGTGCGGATGTGGAAGTGCTTGGTGGTCTCAGGCACCCAATCGTCTGCGGTAATGAAAAATTCGCGCTCGGTTTGGCCTTCCACGATGAGCAGGCCGTTTAGGCCTATGTTATCCACGTAAACGCCGTGCGGCAGATTGCGGCCCGCGTCGTGGCTGCCCAGTTCAACGCGGCTGTTGAATCCATCTCGCTTCACTCTCACCCGGGCCGAAATGGTTTGACCCGGGGCGATGGTGAATTCCAGCGGATCAGTGGTTGTGCCGGTTCTCGCGGCGCCACTTTCGTTGGTGGTTACTTGCACGATCAGCTTGGGTTTGTCGATCGGCTTAATGTTTTCGAGTTTGCCAATGTCATGGGTGACTTCTTTGCCGTTGATCGTTGCGGTGGCTGTGACTATTGCGAAATCGTTCTCCGGCATGGCTGTGTCCGTTCCAGTGTAAATGGCGCCGAAGGCCATGAGTTGCCCGGCCTCGATGGTGAGTGGAGCGGTCACATGAAACCCTTCCGGTACGTCTGTAATGTTGATCCGGATTGCTCCCTCAAAGTCGTCGAGCCGTTCGGCCTTCACGTTAAACTCACGACCGCTACCCCTGGGCACGCCATCGGCAAAACCGCCAATGGTGAGCTTGAAGTCGGGGCGGCGCGGCCGAATGGTCATTGTGTATTTGAAATCCTCTCCTTGGAAACCTCGAACATCCGACACACGCACCAGGTAGTCTCCATCAGTGGGGGCAGTGAATGTCAGCTTTGAGTCCTTGCCGAAGCGTCGCCGGCTTTCGTCGTCGTTTAGGTGGTAAATCGTAAATGTTGGCAGGCCATTCGCGGTGGGCGCGGAGCCCTTGGCCAAGGGCTCAACGATGTAGGCCGGTTGGCCAAGCGGATGCGCCAACGGCGTGGTATCATGGTAGCCGTAGCGACTACCACTGCCGGGGTAGACCATGTAGCCGCTGTCTGGGCCGCGCGGGTAAAGCCAAAGCTTCACCACTTCGCCGTTCACATAGAGGAATTGGTTGATCTTCATTTCGTCCCACTTGAAGAGCCGAAAGTCGCCGGAGGTGTTGGAATCTTTCCCTCGGAAGGTCAGCCAGGATTCCTGCACAGCCTTGAGTCGAACGCGTTCAATGGGCTGGCCGGAGGCATCGAGCACTTCCAGTTTGGAATCCAATGGCGACTTGCTGCGGGCGGCGTTGATTTCCAACACCCATTGTTCGCCGGTCTTGGCGGCGAATCGAAACACGTCTGTGTCATTCTCTTTCTTGCCATAAATCACGCCGGTGACTTTGACTGGAGCCTTAATGTTCATCGCCGACCTTGGATCGTTGTTGGGTTCTTTCTCGGGAAGTTCCGCCTGGTCAAGCGCGGTCTGGAGGGGGGCTTGGGGGGGTGGTGCCTGGGCGAGGGTCGGCTTCAGCTTGGCAAGGCGCAGTTTATATTCCTGAAGTGAGCCATCCATACGGCCGACGTGTAGCGAGTTTCCATCGTGTCCAAAGGCCAAAGCGGAAACGACATCCGGCTGGCTGGCGATGGTCTGTAGCGGCTCAAGGCTTGGCAGTGCCCAAACTTTCACCGAGTGATCGGCGGAGGCGGTGGCCAAGCGCGTGCCCGCTTGGTTGACCGTGAGATCGGTGATCTCGTCCTCGTGCGCATAGCGAAC
>JABGZB010000211.1 GCA_018674955.1 Verrucomicrobiota bacterium
AAAACAAGGCCAAGATGGTCTACAACCACATCGGCCGCGCCTACGGCATCTTGGCCAACTCCCACAGTATTTCCTCCAAGGAGACCATGAATTTGCTGTCGCTCTTCCGCCTGGGGATCGACCTGAGCCTCTTCCCCGGCACCAAGCCGGCGTTGATTGAGGAGCTGTTCATTATCACCCAGCCGGCGCACCTGCAAAAAACTCGGGCGAGCAAACTCTCTGCTGAGAAGAGGGACATCCTCCGGGCCAACCTGCTGCGGGATCGGCTCCGGAAGGTGGATCGGCCGGACACACCTGCTGCGGGGAAAACAGAGGAGAATGGCGAATAACCCCAGCGCTTGGCCAAGCGCAACTGTGGCCATCCCCAAGCTGGACAAAACCGGCCGGGACGTCCAAACTGGCCGAGTATTTTTATGAGTGACGAGTCAATGAACAATTTCACCCCGCGTGCCCAGCAGGTGCTGGCGCTCGCGCGGAAGGAGGCCGACCGCTTCAACCACAGCTTTGTGGGAACCGAACATCTGCTGCTGGGCCTCATCAACCTTGGCCAGGGCGTCGCCGTCAATGTCCTCCAAAAAATGGGGCTCGACTTGGAAACCGTGCGCCTCGAGGTCGAGAAACAGGTCGGCACCGGCCCGGACCAGAAAATGGCCGGCAACATCCCGTACACCCCGCGCGTCAAGAAAGTGCTCGAGCTTTCCAAGAAGGAAGCCAAGGCACTGCACCACACCTACGTCGGCACCGAGCACATCCTGCTGGGCCTGCTGCGCGAGGGCGAGGGCGTCGCGGCGCGCGTGCTGAAGAATCTCGACATCGACATCGACCTTTGCCGGCAGGAAATCCTGCACGAGCTGGATCCGAACTTCGAGGGCGACGACGGCGTCACCGCCGGCATGGAGGAGGAATCCGGCGGCAACAAGAAACAAGTCAAGACCCCGGCGCTCAAGGCGTTCGGCCGCGACCTTACTGAGATCGCCAACAAAGGCGAGATGGATCCGGTCATCGGCCGCGCCGACGAAATCGAGCGCGTCATCCAAGTACTCTGCCGCCGCACCAAAAACAACCCGGTGCTGCTCGGCGAGGCCGGCGTCGGCAAGACAGCCATCGTCGAGGGCCTCGCACAGGAAGTCACCAAGGGCAACGTCCCGGAAATTTTGCGGGAAAAGCGCGTCATCACGCTCGACCTCGCGTTGATGGTCGCCGGCACCAAGTACCGCGGCCAGTTCGAGGAACGAATCAAGGCCGTGATGGACGAGATTCGCCGAGCGAAAAACATCATTCTGTTCATCGACGAGTTGCACACCATCGTCGGGGCGGGTTCCGCCGAGGGGACGATGGACGCCTCCAACATTATCAAACCGGCCCTGAGCCGTGGCGAGATGCAGTGCGTCGGTGCCACCACCATCAACGAGTATCGCAAATACATCGAGAAAGACGCCGCCCTCGAGCGCCGCTTCCAGTCGGTAAAGGTCGAGCCGCCCTCCATCGAGGACGCCATCGATATCCTCAAGGGCCTTCGCCCCCGTTACGAGGATCATCACAAAATGGACTTGACCGACGCTGCCGTCACGGCCGCCGTTAAGCTTTCCGACCGCTACATCACCGGGCGTTTCCTGCCTGACAAGGCGATCGACATCATGGACGAAGCCGGCGCGCGCGCCCGCATCAAGGCTATGACCCGTCCGCCCGAGGTCAAAAACCTCGAGTTGGCGATCGAGGAAACCCGCATCAAAAAGGAGAAGGCCATCAAGGATCAGAAATTCGAGGAGGCCGCTTCGATGCGCGACGAGGAAAAGAAGGCCAAGGAGGAACTCGAAAACACCCTGACCGAGTGGAAGAAAAGCAACGAGGACGCCCGCGTCAAGGTCGACGAGGATGAAATCATGTACGTCGTGGCCAAGTGGACCGGCATCCCATTGAAACGCATGGGACAGGGCGACGTGCAGAAACTCCTCTCGATGGAAAAGGAAATTTCCAAGATCGTCATTGGCCAGAGTTTAGCCGTCGAGACTCTCTGCAAGGCGTTGCGCCGCAGTCGAGCCGACCTCAAGGATCCGGCACGTCCGATCGGCGCTTTCATGATGCTCGGCCCGACCGGTGTCGGCAAAACGCTCCTGGCCAAGAGTCTCGCCGTGAACATGTTCGGCGACAGCAAATCCCTCGTGCAACTCGACATGTCCGAGTACATGGAGAAGTTCAACGTCTCTCGCCTCGTCGGCTCGCCTCCGGGCTACGTCGGCTACGAGGAAGGCGGCCAGTTGACTGAAAAAGTGCGCCGCAACCCTTACTCCGTCGTGCTGTTCGACGAGGTCGAGAAAGCCCATCCGGACGTCATGAACATGCTCCTCCAGATTCTTGAGGAGGGAAAACTGACCGACAGCTTTGGTCGATTGGTGGACTTCCGCAACACGATCATTCTGCTTACATCCAACGTCGGCGCTGAGCGACTGAAGAAGGGAGCCACCATGGGCTTCACCGCACCCGATGACGAACAGGACTACGAGCGGATGAAGGAAAACCTCACCGAGGAAGCCAAGAAAGTTTTCCGCCCTGAGTTCCTCAACCGCTTCGATGACATTGTAGTGTTCCGCTCTTTGGGCAAGGAAGAACTCACTCAGATTCTTGAACTCGAGCTGGCCAAGGTAGAGCAACGGTTGGCCCAGCGCGACCTCCACTTCGAACTGGACGAGTCCGCCCGCGACCTGCTGCGCGACAAAGGCTACGACCCCGCCTACGGCGCGCGCCCCATGCGCAGAGCCGTCGAGAAACACCTCGAAGACCCGATGGCCGAGGAAATCATCCGAGGCAACCTGCGCGAAGGCGAAACTGTCGCCATCTCCGCCAAGGACGACAAACTGGTCTTCATCCAGAAAAAAACCAAGGCCAAGGGCAAAGGCACCAAGGTCTCCAGCTAAACCAAGCGCCCACCCCACTTGGCCAAGCGGCGGACGGATTGCGGACTCGCCACCGGGCGGACGGATTGGTACAACCCGGTTGACTGTTCATGGGCCGTTCCGCTGACAACCCACTGAAGGATGCCTTCGCCAGCTTGGGCCGCGTCACTGTCCTGTTCCTAGACACGATGCGCTCCATTTTCGCGAAGCGCTTCCGTGGTCGCGACCTGATGGAGCAACTTCACTTCATCGGCGTCAAGTCTCAGTCGGTCGTCCTGCTCACCGGCGCGTTCACTGGCATGGTGATGTGCGCCCAGTTTTACATCCAGTTTCACAAGGTGAAGATGGACAGTGCTGTGATGTCGGTGGTCACCGTGGCCATGGCCCGCGAGCTCGGCGCGGTCTTGACCAGCCTCATGATCGCCGGTCGCGTCGGCGCGGCGATGGCCGCCCAGCTTGGCACGATGAAAGTGACCGAGCAGATCGATGCCCTCCGCACGCTGGCCACTAGCCCGGTGGACTACCTCGTGGCCCCGAGGCTGCTGGCCATGTTCATCTCGCTGCCGCTGCTCACCGCCGAGGCCATCGCCATCAGCATGGTTTCCGGGATGCTTGTGGCGGTGTACCTGCTTGGGCTCGATCCAGTTTTCCTGTGGAGCAACATGGTTTTTTATACAGGTGCGGTGGACATCTGGATGGGGCTGATCAAGGCATTCATCTTCGCAGGCATCATTGCCACCGTCGCGTGCCACAAGGGGATGCACTGTGGCCAAGGCGCCGAGGGCGTCGGCAAGGCCACCACCGAGGCGGTCGTCGCCGCCTCCATTAGCATCCTCGTGTCCAACTTTTTCGTGACGCTCGTCCTGAACAACCTCTTGATTTACCAGGAATGATCGAGGTCACACAACTGCACAAGAGCTTCGCCCAGCAACAGGTGCTGCGCGGGGTTAGCCTGACCATCGACGAGGGCGAATCCGTCGTCATCATCGGCGGCAGCGGCTGCGGCAAAAGCGTGCTGCTCCGGCACATCATTGGCCTCGTGCAGCCAGACGAGGGCGACGTGAAAATTGACGGCCAAAGCATCGCCGACCTTTCCGAGCGCGAACTCATCAAGGTGCGCCGCAAGTTCGGCATGCTCTTCCAAGGCGCGGCGTTATTCGACTCGCTGACTGTTGAGGAGAACGTCGGCTTCCTGCTCGAGCGCGAGCAAACGATGTCCCCGGCGGAAATTCGGGGGACTGTCGCCGACGCCCTCGAGTTGGTGGACCTCGGTGGCACTCAGACCAAGAAACCGGCCGAGCTGTCCGGCGGCATGAAAAAACGCGTCGGCTTGGCCCGGGCCATCGTTTACAAGCCGGAGATAATCCTTTACGACGAGCCGACCACCGGACTGGACCCGGTCGTGGCCGACAGCATCGACCAACTTGTCATCAGAATGCGCGACCAGTTGAAGTGCACATCGATCGTCGTCACGCACGACACTCGCAGCATGCGCCGCGTCGGCAACCGCGTGATGATGCTGCACCACGGCGAAATCCACGCCAACGGCACGCCCGATGATATTTTCAATTCCACCGACCCGGTCGTTCACAAGTTTGTCAACGGGATCGCCGATCCCAAGGATTTGGAGTTCTAGTCATGAAAGCAAAAAAAGAATGGAAAGTCGGCCTGTTCCTGGCCGTCTCGCTGGTGGTGGCCGCCGCGCTGGTCATCAATTTCTCCAAGGGCACCAACCCATTCACCGAGACCACCCTGCTGCACCTCAAGACAAAAAACGTCGACGGCCTCAAGCGAAACTCCGTTGTCCTCATGGCAGGCGTGCCGGTCGGCAGCATTAGCGCGATCCATCTCGACACCGACACCGGCATCGTCACCCTCGACGCCAAGATCAAGGCCCAGTACCAGATCCGCGCCGACGCCAAGTTCTTCATCGAAACCGCCGGTTTTCTCGGCGACAAATACATCGGCGTCATCCCCGGCGATAACAAGCTCCCGGCGCTCAAGAACGGGGATGAGGTCATCTGCCAGGAATCGTTCGACCTTGTTCGTGCCGCCCGCTCGGCGACTGATCTCATGGACGAACTCAAGACGGTTGCCTCGCAGATCACCAACATCGTCAACCGCATAGACAGCAAACTGCTCGATGAACAGACCCTCACCAACCTCGCCGCCGGCTTGAGCAACCTCCGTGAGATTTCTTCGGAAGCCTCCGCCACCATCGCCGGCGTGAACCAACTCATCCTAACCAACACGCCTCCCATTAACGCCGCCATAGAAAACGTCGTCACATTTTCTGAGCAACTCAAGGACGCCGGCGGCGATATGCAAAATCTCGTTGCCACCAACAGCGTTGTCATCGACGAGTCGCTGGCGAATATCAAGGCAACCACCGAGTCACTCCGCAACCTCGCCGCCGCCGCAGAGCGGGGCGAAGGCCTCGCCGGCAAACTCTTCAGCGACCAAGAGCTTGCCCAGAACTTTTCCGTCCTCTCCAGCAACCTCGTGGATGTCAGCACCAAGCTCAACAAAGGCGGCCTCTGGGGCATCCTATGGAAAGATAAACCGAAAAAACCGGACGACGAAAAACCCAAGAATCTCAGGTCGCCCGCTGGCCGCAATCGCCGTTGATGCCCAAGCCGACGGACATCCGCGTTGCCGGCACCGAGCTGTTTTTTCTGCCGGTCGAGACCCGCGTGCCGCTCAAGTTCGGCCCCGAGACACTCACCCACGTCACGTGCGCCCGCGCCCGCCTCACCGTCCGCTTGGCCAATGGTGATATCGCCACCGGGTGGGGCGAAACCCCGCTCAGTGTCCAGTGGGTTTGGCCAAGCGCCCTGCCTTACGAGCCTCGCCACCAGTCACTTAAAGATTTTTGCGTCCGCTTGGCTAAGGCGTGGGCGGCGTTCGACGCGCTTGGCCACCCGCTCGAGTTGGGCCACGACTTCCAGCAAACCGAACTGCCCAAGCTGCTCGACGCCTTCAACGCCGACAGCTCCGCCGGTGAGCCGATGCCGTGGCTGGCCGCGCTCGTCTGCTGCTCGGTCTTCGACCTCGCGCTGCACGACGCGCTTGGCCAAGCGCTTTGCCGGCCGACTTACGAGACGTACACGCCCGAGTTCCTCACCCATGACCTTGGCCAATTCCTCGAGCCGGCCAACGGCTCGGATGTTGAATTCGCCAACCGCTTTCCCGCCGATTTTCTCGCCGCCGACCCCCCGACAATGATGCCGGCATGGCACCTCGTCGGCGGACTCGATCCGCTCGACGAAAGCGAGTTGACCGGCGACGAACCGGACGACGGATACCCGGTGCTGCTCGCCGACTGGATTCGCACCGACGGTCTCACCTGCCTCAAGGTCAAGCTGCGCGGCAATGACGCCGCATGGGACTACGCTCGCTTGGCCAAGGTCGGCGCAATCGGCATCGCGCACGGTGTCCTCTGGCTGACCGCCGATTTCAACTGTACCGTCACCGACCCCGCGTACGTGAACGAGATTCTCGATCGGTTCGTCGCCGATGAGCCGCAACTTTTCGGGATGATCCTCTACGTCGAGCAGCCGTTCCCGTACGAGCTCGAGACGCACCGCATCGACGTGCACAGCGTCTCCGCCCGCAAGCCGTTGTTCCTCGACGAGAGCGCGCACGATTGGAAGCTGATCCGGCTCGGCCGCGAGCTGGGCTGGACCGGTGTCGCGCTCAAGACCTGCAAGACGCAGACCGGCGCGATACTCAGCGCCTGCTGGGCCAAGGCACACGGCATGACGCTGATGGTGCAGGACTTGACCAATCCGATGTTGGCGCAGATCCCGCACATGCAATTGGCGGCGCGAGTCGGCACGATCATGGGCGTCGAGACGAACAGCATGCAGTTTTACCCGGAGGCATCGGCGGCCGAGGCCAAGGTGCACGCCGGCATTTACCGGCGCCGCGGCGGGCAAGTCGATTTGTCCACGCTCACCGGCCCGGGCTTCGGCTATCGGCTGGAGGAAATTGCCCGCCATCTGCCAGATCCAGAGGCCAATTTTGGGGAAATTAAAACAGCGATCAAACAGTGATATTTTCAAACAATATCAGGCCGGATAAGGGTGAACAGGCTTGGCTAAGCGTGAATGCAAGGTCGCGTTAGCGGCGCAGAGAATCGCACTCCAAATGCTCCCGCGAAAGCTGGGACGAATAGGGTGTGTGTGTGCTCCCCCAAAAAAACGCAGCCGGCGTCCTTTTGGGAGCAACCGGCTGCGGGTCAGTTCTTATTCAGTATTTCCAAATCGGGCCTTCGCCCGTGCGTTACAAGGAGAGTGACTCCTCGTTGATTCGCGTGAACGAATCGAGTTGGGGGGCCTTGAAGCCACCCCGGTCGGCGTTCGCCAGATTCAGGATCGTGTCCAGATCCTCGCTGACAGTCATCCGTCCCCATCGGGTCTGGATCATTGTCTGGTCACCCACCGGTTCAACGGAGATGACCGTGTCGAGGTTGAACAGAATCCTGGAATCTTCCTCGGTACAACCGGTCGGCGAAGCCTGTGTCAGTTTCACGAAGTGTGCCATTTTCTGTTTCCTTTCTTCCGTGCTGATTGACCTTCAATCAACAAAGATTACATTAAGGCACAAGCCGGCCGTGCGTTCAAGGGCAATTGCATTTGTGACGGTTTTGTAACCTTGGCCAAGAGGAACGCACGAGGGCCTCGAAGTTATTCCGCCTGGCCAAGCGCTTGACGGTCGGGGCGGCTGCGGTGGTAGAGCCACCCGAACTGCGCCGCCTGACCAAGCGAATAGATGATGTAGGCGAAGATGGCTCCGGCCAGCCAGTCGCCGTGCGCCCCCACGGCCAGCCCCGCCACGATCACCACGAGGAACATCGCCACTGACTCGGTGACGCTGCGGGTGTTATGTGAGTGTACGAGTAGTCCCTGAAAAAAACTGCTACCGAAGCCGAACGCGGCCAGCGTCAACGCCGCCCAGACGGCTTGGGAGGCGAGCTTGGCCAAGTTCGTATCGAGTCCGCTGACTGTGCCGAACCAGCCGTTGGCCAACGGCGAAGCGACGATCAGCAGTTGCAGGCAGAACACGCTCAGCGCGGCCTGCCATGCGAAACGTCGCAGGGCCACGTAGCCGTCGGGCCGCTCAACCAGCGCCACCACGACCTCGAGGAAGGCCAGGCTGATCGAGCGAAACAAAAACGTGAAGCCGTTGACTGCCGGGAGGATGGCCAGCGACTCGGTCGGCGACGGCATGCGGCTGATGCCGGCGGTAAGCATCGGTTGCGCCGCGAGGCCAAGCAGGGGGCTGAGCGCGAGCGGAATGTAAAACGAGATGAACCGTTTGCGATTGAGCGGCGGCTCGTTGGACCGCGCCGTGGGCAGGATGTCGCGAACGACTGGCCGTACTTTCCAGGCGATGTACAGTGCCTCGATTACCACGCCGGCGGAGACGGCTGCGGTTGCGGCGATGATGCCCAGCTCCGGCAGGCTGCTGCCCTTGGCCAAGACGTAGCAGATGGACAGCACCGACACGACGGCGACGAGGCGGGTGAGTGTTCCCCATGTGACAGCTCTTGAGTGGCCGAATCGAATCAGCACGCCTTGATTGAATCGCCGGTGGGCAATAGCCCACGTCCACGGCGTCATGATGATCATGCCGAGGCGGCTGGCCTCAAGGATGTCGCCCTCGACCCCGAGCAGGCCGCCGACGAGCCAGTCGAAAACCGGCGTGACGGCGACGAACAGATGCAGCGCCGAAAGGCCGCCGCCGGCGATCATCATGAATCGCCAAAGTTTTTTGTACGACGCGAGGTCGCGGCTGAGCTTGGTGCTGGCTGTGAGCAGCATGATGATCGGTGCCTCGATCAGTAGCGAGAGAGGGAATACCACGCCGCCGTAAGCGCCGAGGTTGATTTCTGGGTTGGCCAAGCGCGCCACGACCGCGCTGAGCAACGGCAACTCGATGCCCATCATCAGCCAGCTCAGCGCGAGGGGGAACCATGTTTTCAAGACATCGACAGCGGTGACGGGTTGACTTTTTGAGTTGTGCATTGGATTTTCCCCGTCGGCTTTTGCGGGGGCGTTCCCCTTGGTGAACGAATATTTACGGTAAAGGCGGAGGCAGAACGATGCAAATTAACTCGACAGTCAACCAGGCTATCAACAAGCAGATCGGGGTGGAACTCGGCGCTTATCTCCAGTACCTCACGATCTCGACCTACTTCGACGTGGAGGGGTTGAGCGAGTTGGCGGCGTTTTTCAAGGCTCAGTCCGAGGACGAGCGGGACCACGCCGAGCGGTTCATCAACCACGTGGTGGCCTTCAACGGCAAACTGGAGATTCCGGCCATCGAGGCACCGGTTAGCACAGTGTCCTCCGTCATTGAGGCGGCCAAGTTGTCGCTCGATTGGGAGATGAAAGTGACCGACGAGATCAACAACCTCATGAAGTTGGCCGCCTCCGAGGGCGACCACATCACCGAGAATTTCCTGACCTGGTTTTTGGACGAGCAACTTGAGGAGTTGTCTACAATGAACAAGCTCCTGAAAGTGGCCAAGCGGGCCGGTGACAACGAGCTCGCCGTGGAGGAGTTCATGGTGCGGCAACGTGGACAGCAGCAACCCAACTCCCCAAGCAAGGGTGAGTAGTCCGGCCGCAGCTGGCTCGGTGCGGCTGGTTTTGTTCGATATCGACGGCACGCTGGTCAGCACTGGCGGCGCTGGGATGAAGGCATTCGGCGAAGCGTTCGAGGCGGCGTTCGGCATCGCCAACGCCACCGCGAAAATCAAGTTCGCTGGGCGCACCGACTACTCGCTCTTCCGCGAGCTGTGCCAACAGAACGGTGTCGGGCACACGCCGGAAAACCGTGAGTCATTTTTCAGCCACTACCTTCGCCTCGTGGATTGTCATCTTGACGCGAACGAGGGCGGACCGTTCCCCGGCGTGGTGCGGATGCTCGACGACTTGGCGGCTTTGCCGGACGCGCCGGCGATTGGCCTGCTGACCGGCAACATCCGCGCCGGAGCCAATCGCAAGCTCGGTGCGTACGGGCTTTGGGGCCGGTTTGCGCTGGGCGGTTTCGCCGACGACAACGAGGATCGCAACCTCATCGCCGTCGCCGCTGCGGCCAA
>JABGZB010000019.1 GCA_018674955.1 Verrucomicrobiota bacterium
AAAATTATGGCCGTAACTGGTATGTCTTTGGAACGAGGGGTGGCACCGAAGCTCCTTTGGGATGGTCGAGTTGCCGGGTTCTGCCGTGAGACTGGAAAAGCCAAGGCTCGACGCCTTGCGTGCCTTGGTGGCGGTTTCCTCATTCTTGCAGAGGAGGATTCCTCCCTCTCCGCATGTCATGTGTTTTGAGCCTTGAAAACTGAAACTCGAAAAATCCCCCATCGAACCCACCACCTGTTCTTTGTAGTAGCCTAAAAAGCATTGGGCATTGTCTTCAATGACCACTATGTCGTGTTCTTTCGCCAACCTAAGGATCGGATCCATGTCCGGGGATAGCCCACAGATGGAAACCGGAATAATGGCGCGGGTCCTTGAGGTGATTTTTCTCTCAACATCCTTGGGATCCAGGGTCCAGGTATCCGGATCCACATCAGCGACAATCGGAATGGCATTGGCAAACAAAGCTGCTCCCGCTGTCATAAAAACCGTAAAGGCAGGAACAATCACCTCATCGCCCACTCCAATGTCAGAAGCCAAAAGCGCGGCCTGCATGGTGACCGTTCCGTTAGACATCAGAATCCCATATTGCTGGCCAAAACGTTCTGCGAATTTTTTTTCTAGTTCAGCGTCAAGGCCCGAGTTCCTGGCATTGTGAATACCCCTATCCAGAACCTTTTTCACATATTCAATGCTTTTTGGTGAAACTCTGGGTATCGATGAAAGTGCCATAAATCTATGTTTCCTGTTTTGTTCTTAAAACGAAACTTGCAACCGTGCCAACAAGGGTTCCTCCAACAAATGCTGCCGGCATAATCCAAAGAAAACTGATGCCCTTGTGCCCTGTTATTTCCTCCCAGAAGGCAATCAACACCGCAATGGTTATTGACGTTAACACTCCGCACCAAGCTCCACTAGTGTTACTGAATCTGACAAACATGGCCAGGAAAAAAAGGACAAAGAGTGGGGAGACAAACAAATTCACCACCTTGTTGGCCACCTCAAATAGGTTTCCCGGTACCCGATCCACAATCAAACTCAAAGCAACCACCACCACACCGATGAGCCCCGAAACCCAACGGGCAATGACTATCTTGGATTTCTCATCTGATTCATCGGAATGTAAGCGGGAAATAAAGTCACTGGTGATAACCGATGAAGTGGAGTTCATTCCGGATGACAGACTAGACATGGCTGCGGCCAATAATCCGGAAACAACCAGGCCGGTTAACCCTACTGGCAGTCCCTCGGAAATAAATCTAGGGAAAAGTTGATCTGAATTGTTAGTCAATGATTGATTCTCCCCAAACATACCCGGGTTTGCAGTGAAATAAGCGATCAAGGCAAGGCCAACCATGGCCATCAGCAACATCGCAAAAAAATCCGCGACTAAATTGATTACCAAAACCCTTCGCGCTGCCTTGACGTCTCGTGTCGCAAAATATCGTTGAATGACAACCTGGTCTGACCCCGCAGTGCAGGTGTGCCAACAAAAAATAGCCAGGAACATACCAACAAAAGTCATGCGAGCTTCTGGGGCATAACCCCAATTCGGCTTTTCCCAATGCGTCAACCACTCGCCGGGCCACAACTCCCGGACACCGCCCAATTCATTCGCTACAAGAACAACGGTCAAAAGCCCACCGCCAAAAAGGATTCCCGACTGGATCACGTCAGTGAACACCACTGCACGAAGGCCTCCAAGACTGGTGTAGATGATGGTGACCACGCCCATCAGGATGCAGATAGGAACCGTCCAGCTTTCCTCCAAACCAAGGACGGGGGTCAGGACCTTGTCGGTGGTTGCATGAATAATCAGAGCCATCCAAAACAACCTTATCAAGGTGAATAGAGATGATCCCAGTAGCCGAATGCTGAGGCCTAGTCGCTGCTCCAAAATCTCATAAGCTGAGGTGACTCGAAGCTTCATGAAGTAGGGGATCATAAACGAACCCACCACAAAGATCACAAGCGGGAAGGCAAGTGCACCGGTAATGAACATCGGGCCGTAACGAATCATTTCACCGGTGTAGCTCAAGTAGGAAATCGTACTCAGCAGAGAGGCAAACAGTGACAGTCCCACCATGAGGGGCTTCATTTGCCGTCCCCCCAAAAGATAATCCTCGGTGTTATTGATTTTTCTGGAATAATGGAACCCAACAGCAACCATCCCAATCGCGTACAGGACAATGATTCCCCAATCAATGGAACTGATGGTCGCTAGGCTAGGGTGACAGATCGTCATAAGCGTAATGTCTAAGTCAGACGAGAAAAACCGGAATGTTTTACTCCGTTAGGGATTCGCTCAAGCACGTCGCCGATTTCGGCAGACCGCGCAACTTCAGGCAGAACCTTGCCTGAAGCTTTCAGGAAACGCTCCACATGCTCCTCGCGGTGAGCCAATGAAGCATAGAAACCAGAACCTGCTAGGATTCCTTGTTCCAACATTCTTATGGTAAACAGGGTTTGCAGGGCGCTAGCTTGGGGATCTTCAAAAGACAGGATCGTAATTGCTGGGTGTCCGGAGAAACGAATATTAAGGCCGAGCCGCTTGGCCAAATCACCAAGCCCCGCCCTGAGGCGTTCAGAAATTGTGGTAAGATGCCGAGGTACATCGACTGATTTCAGTTTGTTCAGGGTCGCCAAAGCCGCCGCCGGCCCCACACCCTCAGTCCAATAGGAGCTGGAGATAAACGAGTATTGTGCAGCTTCCATGACCTTGCCTTTACCAATCACTGCTGCAATGGGATGCCCGTTCCCCAGGGCTTTGCCAAATACTGCAATGTCAGGCTGCAGGCCATACTTGAGGTGTGCTCCGCCATGGTGAAGCCTCCATCCAGCAGTGATCTCATCCACGACCAAAACAGTCTGTGTTTGATCGCATAATTTCCTGACTCCCTCCAGAAATCCCGGTGCCGGCTCATCGTGACGCGTGGGTTCCATCACAACGGCTGCCAATTGATCCGGGTGTTGAAGAATGATTGCCTCCAATTCATCAAGGTGATTATACCGGAACGGCAGAGCGGTCCCACTCAATCCATCCGGTACTCCATTGGGTTCCAGCCCTGGGAGCAAATGCCCCTGCAACTGTCCACCTGAATCCTTAGAAGAAAGGTTTGCCGCCAAATACCAGTCATGCCACCCATGGTACCCACAAAACGCAACAATGCTTCGCCTTGTTTTGGCTCGCGCGATGCGCACCGCAATCGCCATCGCTTCACCGCCCGTCCTCGAGTACCTAACCTGCTCAGCCCAAGGATGAATCTCCAGTAACGCTTCCGCCAACTCGACCTCTTCGGGATTGTTCAGGGAACTCATGGAACCGGCTTTAATCCGCCTTATCACAGCGGAAGAGACATCCGGATCGTTATACCCGAGCAAGCAGGTGCCGATGCCCATAATCGACATGTCCAATAGACGGTTCCCGTCGAGATCAATGACTTCACACCCCTGCGCCTCACGGTAGTAGGCCGGCCAATTCTCGGGAGCAAACATTTCCGGCCGTTTGCTGAGAAGTTGCGTGCCTCCTGGTATCAACCTTTTCGCTTTTTCATAAAGAGCCTGGGAGGCTGAGATCATGCTTGGAGAAGACAAACAAATCTGTTTGAGTTTGGCGACTCATAAAAGGAAACATTATTTTGACTCAATCGCATACTCAACTGGCCGGGGTGTTCCCCGTTTTTCAAACACCTTTTCATGAGGGCGAAGGCATTGATTTTGAAACCCTAAAAAAAGAAGTCTACTGGCTTTTTAAGCGAGGAGCCAATGGGCTTGTCATGGCTATGGTTTCGGAAACGCTTCGGCTCTCCAGCGAGGAGCGGGATGATTTGGCTACTCAAGTCTGCAGCATGGCAGAGGGCCTTGGACCTGTTGTGATTAGTGTCGGCGCCGAGAGTCGGCATACCGCCATCCGGCATGCCAGACATGCAGAAGGCTGTGGGGCTGCTGCGGTAATGGCAATCCCTCCCGTTTCCATTGCCTTGGGTCAGGATGAGTTGGTTCGCTATTATACGTCGATTCTCGAGGCAGTTGAAGTTCCTGTCATCATACAGGATGCCAGCGGTTACGTCGGTCGGCCGATGCCGGTGGAATTACAGGCAAAAATACTCGAGGATTTCGGACCAGACCGGGTTCTTTTCAAACCGGAGGCGGTTCCCATCGGACAAAACCTTTCAGCGTTGCGGGATGCAACCGTTGGCCAAGCGCGAATCTTTGAGGGATCCGGGGGGATTTCACTGGTGGATAGCTATCGAAGGGGGATTGTGGGAACGATGCCGGGCGCTGAAATGATCGATGCCCAGGTAGCCTTGTGGAAAGCCTTGGCAAAGGAGGATTTATCTGGAATCTATCGGCTATCCTTTCCGATTTCATCGCTGGTCGCCCTTCAAACCGGACTGGACGGATTTCTTGCTGTTGAAAAATATCTATTAGTCAAACAGGGGATATTTAGGAATACGATCGTTCGTTCCCCGGTTGGATTTAAACTGGATGAAGAAACTAAAAGCGAAGTCGACCGACTCTATGAAATCCTGTCTAAAGCGGTCGATGAAACCCAGTCATGATTATCGACGCCCATAGCCACGCCTGGAGGTATCCGGATCATTTTCAGGAGGATTTCAGGAGGCAGGCAATCCGGGCCCGGGCAGGGCAGGAGGTGGATCTTACGGTGAAGTTTAGCGAGTACCAGGAAACTTCACCGGAAGAAGTACGCACGATTGTATTTGGTGGGAAGGCTAGGCTGAGCGGCCTTTGGGTAGAGGATCAGTACGTGGCGGATTACGTGGCAGCACATTCGGATTCGTTGATCGGCTTTCTCTCTGTGGATCCAACCCAAAATGGCTGGGAGAAGGAATTGTATGCAGGTCATCAAGAGCTGGGTTTAAGGGGCATTAAACTACTCCCCATGTACGCCGGTTTCATGCCGGATGATTCGATACTTGATCCCCTATGGAGTTATGCAAGTGAACATACCCTGCCTGTGCTGTTGCACACCGGCACAACTTTTGTTTCCCAGGCTCCATTGGCATGCACCCTTCCGCGTCATCTCGATCCGGTTGCCATTCGCTACCCTGAGGTGAAAGTCATCCTGGCCCATCTTGCACATCCCTATGAAGCCGAATGTGTGGCTGTGATCCGTAAACATCCGAATGTCTATGCAGATGTAAGCGCACTCCACTACCGGCCCTTTCAACTCTACAACAGCCTGATGCTCGTTCAGGAGTACGGGGTTTGGGACAAGGTGCTTTTTGGCACCGATTACCCCTTTACCACAGTCAACGAATCGCTTGCCGGATTGCGCAACCTCAATCGCATGCTCGATGGCACGGCGTTACCAAGACTGGACGAGAGCAAAATTGAGAAAATGATATCAAGGGAAACCCTTTCCATTCTGGGCTTGGAGTAGAGAGATGAATTCAACAGGCACAACCATCGGAGTGGCGGGACTCGGATTGCTGGGACGCGGCATCGCCGCATGCTGCCTGGCACACGGATTTCGTGTTGTGGGCTATACACAGCCGGATCAACCTCATGAAAAGGCCATTACCTACATCGATCATGCCATCTCAGACCTCATCGACCGGGTAGGATTTGATCCCGTGCTTGCAAAAACTTGGCACTCCAAGTTTGAGCCGGTCGAGTCCCTTGATTCCTTTTCATCGTGCGACTTTGTCATTGAGTCTGTCGTCGAAGATCTGGCATCCAAGCGGAAGGTCTTTGATCAAATTGAAGAAATCGTCGGGCCCGAGGTTCCGGTAGGCAGTAACACCTCCTCCATTCCAATCACGCAGTTGCAGCAAGACAGAAAAAATCCCGGTCGATTTGTAGGTATGCATTGGGCGGAGCCGGCTCACGCAACTCGTTTTCTTGAGTTGATCCGGGGCGAGCGTACTTCTGAAGAAACCTTTGAAAAGGTGGTAGTCTTGGCCAAGCGCCTGGGCAAGGAGCCGTCGATTGTTCAAAGGGACGTACCCGGATTTATTGTCAATCGCATTGGTTATGCCATGTACCGTGAGGCAGCACACATGGTGGATCAAGGTGTGGCGGATGTGGAAACCATTGATCGCTCATGTCGCAATGCCTTTGGTCTCTGGGCGGCAATGTGCGGACCGTTTCGCTGGATTGACATTACCGGTGGCCCCGAACTTTACGCAAAGTCCATTGAACGCGTTCTGCCCACCCTATGCAGTGACAATGAGCGATTGCCCGAATTACTGGAACGCCTAAAACGGGATGGAGTGGGGGGGCAGCCCACGGGGTCAGGCTTTTACGAATACAACCCAGGCTCACTGGACTGGCAGGAGCGTTACCACGAGTTTGCCTGGCGTGCGAAGGCGCTTTTGGATGAGTTTTATCCCTTGGACAATCAGCAAGAAACACACTGACTCGCCGATTGACTATGCATGATATCCTGGTCATTGGGGCCGGCTCAATTGGTGAACGCCACATTCGTTGTTTCCTGAAAACGGGCCGGGCAAGGGCCTCAGTTTGTGAAATTGATCGAGCCTTGCTCGGCAGAATGGAAAACGATTATGACTTGAGTCAGTCTTATGGGGACTTGGGTGATGCCCTTTCATCGAAACCGAAAGCCGTGGTGATAGCGGCTCCCGCGCATCTGCATATTTCGATGGCAATCCGGGCTGTCGAAGCCGGTTGCCACTTGCTGATTGAAAAACCGCTATCGACGGATATTTCCGGGGTTGAAGACCTAAAAAGAAGGGTGCTTGAACAGCGCTTGGTTGCTCAAGTCGGCTACACTTTTAGGCATCATCCATTGGTCGCCAAAGTGAAAGATGAAATCGTACAAGGGCGCTGGGGACTCCCCCTGCAATTGACCATTGTGTCCGGTCAGCATTTCCCTGCTCACCGGCCTGCTTACCGAGAAGTATATTATGCTCGGCATGAGACAGGAGGGGGCGCGGTTCAGGACGGTCTAACACACTTCTTGGACACAGCCCAGTGGTGGTTGGGATCCATCGATCGATTAACCGGTGACATGGAACATCTTTCTCTGAAGGGGGTGGAGGTTGAGGACACAGTCAATGTCCTGGCGCGTCATGGTGATATCATGGGATCATACCACTTCAATCAACATCAATACCCAGATGAATCTGTCTTCACACTGGTTTGCGAGAGAGGGACCCTGCGACTGGAACTTTGCGCCAACCGCCTGCGCATCATGGATCGTCCCGATGGTGACTGGGAGGACGAGATCAGCAACGCTTTTGAAAGGGATGATATCTTTGTCAGTCAGGCCAATTCCTTCCTTGACGCCATTGAGGGACAACCCTCCATTGCCTGTACCATTGACGAGGCAAAGCATACGACCAGTTGCCATATGGCCCTCTTGGAAGAAGCCAAGCAGTCGCCCCGATGGCAGTACGTCAACAAATCTGAAAGCTTGATTTATGAAAGAAAAAACGGTTGAAAAACTTTTTGATCTCAAGGGGAAAACCTGCCTGATTACCGGCGCCGGTGGCTACCTGGGAGGCGCCATGGCTCGAGCCCTGGCGGAGGCGGGTGGCAGGGTTGTGTTAACCAGCCGTGAATTGGGTCGTGCCGAGGAGATGGCCAGGCGACTACCGGACCCAAACGAAGTCAATCACCTTGGGGCAGTTCTTGATCACATGGACTTCGATGAACTGCCTAAACGTTTCCAGGCAATAAGTGAACAAACAGGCTGCATTAATGTCCTCGTTAATAACGGCCACGAACATTGCCCAAACGATTGGACCGACATTAGTGGAGAACAATTTACGCGGATGCTCGCCAATGCCAGCGGTTATTTTCTTCTATCACGCCTTGTTCATGAGCAGTCCGTGGATTCTGGACAGACAGCCAGTATCATCATGCTCGGTTCCATGTATGGGCAGGTCTCTTCTTATCCTGATGCGTATAAGGGTTTGGCCCCAGCCTCATCAGTGGCCTATCATACCCTCAAGGGAGGTGTCCTGCAGTTAACCCGTCATTTAGCAGCCTATTGGGCACAAGATGCCGTAAGGGTGAACAGCCTGTCCCCCGGTCCATTTCCTGCAGAATCAGCCAACCAAGACATGGTGGAACGCCTTAAGGGTTATTCGCCCATGCGACGAATGGGGCATCCTACAGAATTGAAGGGTGCCGTGGTTTTTTTGGCCAGCGAAGCCAGCAGCTACATGACTGGTCAAAACCTGGTCGTTGATGGCGGTTGGACTGCTGTCTAGCCTCCATCCACAGCCGAAAACATTACCATCTATTGTGCCAATCCCTTGTCTTCAAATTGAATTGTCCTGGAACTGAAATCCTAGCTTCGAAAAGTCGTCCCGCATTGTTTCAAGCCCCTTTTTGACGATGCATATATCAGCGTTGTGAAAAACCATTCCTGCGCCGCGCTGGAGGAGTTCTTTTGCACGGTTTGCATCTGCGGCCGTACACGCCCAATGCTTGCCCGTGTTGGCTGCTGCCTGGGCTATCTTGTTTAATGACTTCTCGATCGAGGGATGATCGAACTGGCCGGGAATCCCACTCAGCACACTAAAATCCGCCGGCCCCAACATGATGGCATCTACCCCCTCAACAGCGGCAATCGCTTCCGCATGTTCAACAGCTTTTGGTTCCTCCAATTGAATGACGACAAATGTCTCCTCGTTGGCGTCCCTGACATACTCATCCATGGGGATGCCGGTGTAGAATGCATCAGCTCCTGCACCATCAAAACCACGCTCGCCAAGCGGCGCAAACTTGGTCCATCGAACAACTTCCTCCGCCTCTGAGGCATCCGAACAACGTGGATACATGATACCTTGAGCTCCCATTTCCAGGAGCCTTCCAATTCTCATGAATTCCCCCTTGGCTGCCCGTGCGAGGATGTCGGCTGACCCAACACGTGTTGCCCGGATGAGATTCCCGGCTGTTTCAAGACTGTAACCATGATGCTCTAGATCCATCCAGATTCCATCAAATCCCATGACACTGACCATCTCGAAAATGGATGCGTCCGTCAGGTGAAGTTGGGTCAGTAGCGTTGGCTTTCCCTCCTTGAGTTTTTTTTTGATGATGCTTGGTCTCATCTTTGAGTGTAATTGTCTGTCAATAATAACGGGAAGAACCTAGCGTTTAATCTAGGGATTCTTCAAGGAATCTCTATTCTGACTCGCCTTGGCAAAGCGCGACCGGCTTAAACACCTCTACTCATCCAACGTGGTGCAGTTTAAGCAATCTCGATCAAAGGCTCGTTCCAAATAAGCTGGCCGAGGTTACACCATTTTCACTGGCGTTCATTAGCACGGTGGCGATTGTTGTGAGTAGGAGGTGTTTCATTTCCCTTCAGCTTTCAATTCTTCACCCGTCTTGCCGCCGTGTTTGCGGAG
>JABGZB010000212.1 GCA_018674955.1 Verrucomicrobiota bacterium
AGGTCAGGGGACTCTTGTCGCTTTTGCCGGGGATGATGGCTACGCCCTCGGAGCCGCCCTTGAGCGCCAGTTCGCGGGTGTCGATGCGGAACTTGCCCTTGGGCCGCTTCTTTGGCCCGTGACAATTGAGGCACGATTTTTCAATCAACGGCTTGATGTCCTTCTTGTAGCTGACCTTCGCCTTGGCTGCGGGCGGCAGCTTGGCCGATAAGTCCGCCATCTTGGCTTTGAGGTCATCAATCTCCACGGGTTCGGCGTTCGCGTTTTGCGACGCGGCAAACCCACCAACGAGCATGAGTGTGGCAATGTGTTTCAACATGGTAAAAATCCTTTTGCGGGCGCTTGGCCAAGCGCGAGGGGCGGAGATTTTACTGAAGCCCAACCCCCAAGTCAACCAAGGCCGCGTTGGACGCGCGACTGCGAGTTCGTATTCAAGCACCGCGCTTGGCCAAGTCAGTCGGCGGTGCGTGCGCGGTAAAAGCGCTGCTCGTAGTCGAGGGCGTCAGCGTCGGTTATTTCTTTCCCCGTGTCGCCTGGCTTGGCGGTCTCGAGCGGGGTCCAGGTTTTGAGGTCGTCGGAAACCTCGACGGTGTAGTCGGTCGCGGCGTCGCCTCCCATTTGCAGCATGGCGCGGCCGTCATCCATCCATCCGGTCCACGCGAGGGTGGGCGGGGTCTTGAGCGGCTCGTCGCTGGTTTCCACCGTGATTTTGTACTCGTCGAAGACCATGTAGTTGTTGCCCGGAGTCTCGGGTTTGCGATAAACCCAGAGTGGGCCGAGGTCGCCGAACGTCAGGCTGGCCCCGGTGGTGGTCAGTTTTTTGTCATTCACAATCGCTTGGTCTCCGACGAAAACGGTCCACATGTTGGCGGCGAAGTCCATGACGAACTTCAACTCGTAGAGTGCCTCGTGCTCGAAGCTGTATCCCGTGGGCAAAAAAATGTTGTCATCGAGGGCGTAGTTGATGTTCCGGGTTTCGTTGTCGAAGTCCAGCGTCACCAACCGCTGGACTTCGCTGTTGTAAACAGCCCAGCGGAAGTCGTCGCTCTGGTCGTTGGTGGAGTCGACAATCATCATGAGCACCGTGAAAGTGACCTTTGTTTCCTCGGGATCGAGCCGCTCGACCGGTCGCCAAAGGCTGGTAAACGCCTCGCCGTCCTCCTCCGGTGGCCAATACCCGATGTAGCCCTGCTGGCCCAGGCCCTCGAAATCATCCTCAACCAAGCCATTGCCACCGGTGCCCTCCCCCTGCCAGTCATCCTGGTCGATGAGGGTGAACTCCGCGTCGTAATCCTGCCCCGGCTCGAAGCCGCTGTAGTACAGCGGCCGCGCTTGGCCAAGTGCGGTGGTGGCAGCCAAGCCAAGGGACACCGCCAGCCAACAGGCAACGATAGTGCGTCTCGTTTTCCCCCTCATTCCTGTTTGCGTCTCAACTCCCTGTCAGCGCGGATCCTTGCCGCCGCCGCCCGACGAGCCTGATGATCCCGAGGACGACGGGGGAGCACTTGGTGCCGGAGGAGAATAGCTTCTGGACGGTGCTGATCTGGACGGTGCTGATCTGGACGGTGCTGATCTGGACGGTGCCGAGTAACTTCTGGAAGGAGCGGAGTAGGATCGGCTGGGAGTTGAACGTGCCGGTGGCCTGGTGGCCCGTGAAGGAGCCGGGCGTGATGCTGCCGGCGCCCTGTTACTCCGCGAGGGTGCCGGGCGGGACTGTCTTGGCGCTGAGTAACTGCGTGACGGTGGACTGTACCTTGGGGCGATCGAGCGTGAGCTTGGAACACGCGAAGGCCGCGCGGTTGGCTTGGGAGCCACCGAGCGTTGCGTCGAACTCGGTGAGCTGTACGAGCGCGAGGGGCGCTGCTGCCATGCAGTGTTAGGGGTGGCCGAGCTTCGCGTTGAAGGTGTCACCAGTCGCGAGGTGGACGATGGGCCGGGTTTGCGGATGCTGTTCACCTTCGGCGAATAGCGGCTGTAGGTCTTGCGTGCGCTTGGCTTCGACGGCGTGGTGCGGCTTTTGCTCGGCCCGCTGAAGTTGGAATTCAGCGTTCGGCTGCCGCTCGCGTCTGGCTTGGCAGACGTGCTGGCACTGCGGCTGGACTTGGTGGAGCCTGCGCGGCTGGGCGATGCAGCAACCGCTCCGCTGTTGAGAGGGCGACTATTGCTGTCACCAGGGCGGCTGTAACTCCGGCCAAGCGGCCGTGTGAGCGTCCCAGGTGTCTGTCTACCGGTGATTTTACTCTGGTTGGCGACGGAGGTGCCGTTCCCGTACTGCTTCAATAATTTCTGGTCGGCCTCCGGTTTGTCTGCCGTTGAATCGCCCGGCGTCGGATTCTTGGTGACCGGCGTGCGATCGCTCGGTTTTTCACCGGGCGTGTCCGGCGGGGTGGGCACTTGCGGGCGATACACTGCCATGGTTTTTCCGTTGGCATCGATCTGCCCGACTCGTGCGATGCTTTCGATCTCAAGGTCGAGTTCGCGGATACGCATCTTCTGCACCGGCTCGCGCGTCTTCTCGGCGATCACCTCCGGCGGGATGCCGGCGTTTATGATCGTGGTGTTGTTCTCGGTGACATAATTATTGACGATCGTCGTCTCGTTGTGAATGACCGCGATGTTGTTGTCCGGCACATGGTGGTGGTGCAGTCGGCGATGCCGCAAATGAGCGTAGTCGCAGTAGGTGAACCAGCCGTGGCCCAGCCCAAACCCGAAGCTGAATCCGACATGCGAGCCGCCCCATGTGTACCCGATGCCGTGCACGTAGTGGGAGCCCGGCGGCAGCGGCGCCCAGCCGGCGTAATGGTTGTTGGAGCGCCACATCACCCATGCCGGGCTCCATGTGTAACCGGGCACCCAGTACCAGCCGTGAAGGCTGGAGCGATGCCAGCGCCCGTAATGGAACGGCGCCCAGCCCCAGCTGTAGTACGAGTGCCAATACCAGCCGGAATCGCTGTAAATCCAGCGTCCACCCTGCCGGTACGGTCGCCAACTGACATCGACCATCGCCACGGTGGGCCGCCATACCCAGCCGTGTGAGCCGTCATAAACCCAGTCGCCGTAAGGGTCGAGTGCGCCGTAATAATGATTATTGACCACCGGCGAATCGTTCGCCGGGGGCAGCGGCGCTGGCGGTGGCGTGCTGGCCACCGGTTGTCCCGTCACCTCGGCCGGCTCCATCGGCACTCCTTCCTGCTTCACGGCGTCGCCCTGGCGAATCATCAGCGCCACCACGTTTTCCGGGACGCCCAAGTCGTTGAGGAATATTATCGTCTCAGCCGCGATGCGGTGGTTGACCGGGTTTTGCTCGACGAAGGCCAACAGAGCCTCGTTGCCCACGCCGCGCTTGGCCATGTCCACCACGTCGGCCACCCCGGGGCTCAACTCCAGCGAACTAGATACCGGGGCAGGGGCGGCAATTTGCGCAACCGGCACCGGATCGGCCACCGCCGGAGCGGAGGAGGGGGAGGGGGAGGGGGCGTCAAACTGCGAAAGGTCGGCCGGCGGGCCAACGGTAGCTGGGGGGTGATTGTAAACGCGCGGGCCTTTCGACTCTCGCTCACATCCGGCGGCCAATGCTACGGTCAGCATCAGACTACCAGCCATCAGGGTATGAATGTTAGTTTTCATGGTTCCAGACGGTTTACGCCATAATAGGCTAAGATAAACAGATTCCCGGCGTAAACCGGCTATTCACCAAAACCTTTGTCGGCTTGGCCGTATGTTAGCAATCAAATACAGGGATGCAACCAACTATCTGCCACCGCTGCTTCCGGCTTGCGTTGGCGCTTGGCCAAGCGGAAAGTCGCCGCATGCGCGCAAATCAGATTCGTGGATGGGTGAGTGTCGTGGCATTGCTCGTTGGCTTGGCCAAGGGCAACGCCGAAGAACAGGCCGTCAAGCCGGAAACCTCCGAGGCTCGGCAGGCGAGGTTGTTCAAAAAATTTGAATCGACGCTGACCAACGCTGTGTTGACCGGCCAGTTCACCATCGTTGGCAAGGAGACGCCGCCGAGCAGAGAATCGTATACAATTCTCTCGGTGAAAAAAATGTCGCAGGGCGACTTGTGGGTGTTCACCGCGCGCATCAAATACGGTAAACGCGACGTGACGCTGCCGCTGCCGATCCCGGTCAAGTGGGTTGGCGACACGCCGGTCATCTCGCTCGACAAGCTCACGCTCCCCGGCTTGGGCACCTTCAGCGCGCACGTGGTGATCGACGGCAAAAAATACGCCGGCACATGGTCGCACGGCAAGGTGGGCGGACACATGTTCGGCACCATCGCACCGGCCAAGCCGAAGTCGGAGTAACGCACGCGCCGCCGCATGGAGTCCAAGCCCGCCACCCCACCGAAGCGCAGCGCCGTTCGCACTTGGCTGATGCGCCTTGCGTTGATGCTCGGCGTGCCGACGTTGTTACTCGGCTTGGCCGAGGGCGCTTTTCGCTTGGCCGGTTACGGGCATTCCACTTCGTTTTTTGTCGCGTCGCCGCACCACGAAAACGGTGCGCTGATCGAGAACACAAAATTCGCGTGGCGCTTCCTGCCGCCGACGCTCGCACGCGCGTCGCAGCCGACATTGTTACGCCGCGAAAAACCGACCGGCACGACCCGCGTTTTTGTACTCGGCGAGTCGGCGGCGGAGGGCGACCCCGAGCCGGCGTTCGGTTTACCGCGCCAACTGGAGGTGTTGCTCGAGGGCCGGTTTCCCGGTCGCGATTTCGAGGTTATCAACGCCGCCGTCACCGCAATCAACTCCCACGCCATTTTGCCGGTTGCCCGCGAATGCGCCGGGCTCGACGGCGATTTTTGGGTCCTCTACATCGGGCATAACGAGGTGATGGGCCCTTTCGGTGCCGGAACAGTTTTTGGCCAAAAAACCCCGCCATTGGCCGCTTTGAGGCTTGGCCTCGGCCTAAAGCGGCTCCGGCTCGGGCAGTGGATCGCGAGCTTTGGCGAAACCGGCGGGAGCGCTGAAGGCACGCAGTGGAAGGGGATGGGAATGTTTCTCGACCAGCAAATTCAAGCGGACGATCCGCAGCTCGATTGGGTTTACGATGCGTACAAAAAAAATCTGTCGGACATCCTCGCGGCGGGTCGTCGCGCCGGCGTGCGCATTGTGATGTCCAGCGCGGCGTCAAACCTGCGCGACTCGGCGCCGTTCGCCGCGCCGGACGCAGTCGAGCAGTTTCAGTCGGCGCGCTCACTCGAGGCGGAGGGCAAAACCGGCGAGGCGCACAGCCACTACGTTCGGGCGCGCGACTTGGACGCGCTGCGTTTTCGCGCCGACTCGAAACTGAACGCGATCACCCAGGCGCTTGGCCAGGCGGGATCCGGTAACGTGACTTTCATTGACGTCCAAGCCGCGCTCGACGCGCAAAGCCCAAGCGGCATCACCGGGCGTGAGACGTTTTACGAGCACGTGCATTTTACGTTCGAGGGAAACCATCGCTTGGCCAAGTTGTTCGCCGAGGGCATCGCGTCGCAACTCGAGTCGGGCGGCGACAATCCAAGCGGCCCGTGGCTGACGTCCGGCGAGTGTGCCAGGCGTTTGGCTTACACCGACTGGGATCGTGGCGTGGTGTTGGCCAGCGTCATTCGGCGGTTGCAACAGCCGCCGTTCAATCACCGGCTCAACAACGACGAGACGCTTGGCCAACTGCGCGACGAGTCGCAGCGCGTGGCCAGGCGGCTCGACCGCACGGCGGCGTTGGCTGCTTACGACAACGCGCTGAAAGCCAGGCCCAACGACTGGCGGCTGCTGCAGCGGCGCGGGTTGCTGCTGTCGTCCGCCGGCCGTCACGACGAAGGGGTTGATTCGCTGAAGCGCGCCATTGGGCAAACATCGTGGAGCCGGATTCTCCACTACCAACTTGGCGCGATGCAGAATAAGGCTGGGAAATACGATGATGCGTTGGCGTCGCTTGGCCGCGCGCTGGCGCTTCAGCCGGACTTCCCCGAGGCGACCGCCCAATTGGCCCGGGCGCGCGCCGGCATCCCGTATCGCCTCGGCGAAAAAGCGATGGCCGCAGGCGACGCAACCGGGGCGCTTGGGTACTTCACAAAGTCGGCGCAACTCGACGACACGTTTGCCGAGGCGCATTTTCAAATCGGGGCGCGCCGGGTTGAGTCGGGCCGGATCGCCGAGGCGACGGCGAGCTTCGAGAGGGCGGTGGCTCTCAAGCCGGACTTGCCGCAGGCTCGGTTCAACCTCGTTACCGGCCTGCTCAAACTGGAGCGATACAGCGCTGCGCTGGGGCATCTCGAGGCGTTGGCCACCAAAACCCCGGGAGACATCCAGGTGCAACGCTACCTCGAGTTCGCCCGCGCAAAACTCCGCGAGGCAGGGAAACCGTGATCGGGTGACGCCAATTCCGTTGCGACGGCATCGGGCTTCGTCTAAAATCCCGGCGGACATGTGGCGGCTCTTTAAAGAATGCCTCTCCTTTGCGTGGCGGGAAAAGAAATGGTGGCTCATCCCGCTGATCGTGGCGCTGGTATTGTTGGCCGCGCTCATCCTGTTCAGCACCAGCTCGGCGCTGGCGCCGTTCATGTATCCCTTCATGTGACCTGAGCGCATGCGCACCCTTCTCGGCATTTCCGCTTATTACCACGACTCGGCCGCCGCGCTGCTGGTCGATGGAGGGATTGTTGCCGCCGCACAGGAGGAACGCTTCTCGCGCCGCAAAAACGACGAACGCTTTCCCGAACACGCTGTCCGTTTTTGTTTGAAGCAGGGCGGCGTCAGCTTGGCCGATATCGATGCGGTTGTGTTTTACGACAAACCGGTCGTCAAATTTTCGCGCATGCTCGAGAGTTTTTTGGCCATCGCGCCGGCCGGCTTACCGGCGTGGCTGCGGGTGCTGCCAACCTGGCTCTCGGAGAAACTCAACCTGCGCCAAACCATCCGCGACGAACTCGACGGTCTGCCGTCCGACTGCCCGATCCTGTTCACCGAGCATCATGTCGCCCACGCGGCGAGCGCGTTTTATCCGTCGCCGTTCGATCGCGCCGCCATCCTCACGGTGGACGGCGTCGGCGAGTGGGCGACGACGACGATCAGCCGAGGCGCGGACGACCGCATCGAGATGCTGCGCGAGCTTCACTTCCCGCACTCGCTGGGTTTGCTCTACTCAGCGTTCACGGTGTACTGCGGGTTTCGCGTCAACTCCGGCGAGTACAAGCTGATGGGCCTCGCGCCGTACGGCGAGCCGCGTTTTACCGCTGCGATTATTGAAAACATGATCGATCTGAAGCCGGACGGCTCGTTCCGGCTGAACATGGATTACTTCGATTTTCTCAAGGGCAACAAAATGACGAATCACCGCTTCGAGCAGTTGCTCGGCGGGCCGCCGCGTACGCCCGAGTCGCCGTTCGAACAGCGGCACATGGACGTCGCCGCCTCGGTGCAGGAGGTCGTCAGCGAGGTGATGTTGCGCCTGGCCAAACAGGCCCGCGAGGTGACCGGCGAACACCGGCTTTGCCTCGCCGGTGGCGTCGCGCTCAACTGTGTGGCAAACGGCAAACTTCAGCGCGCAGGTGTGTTCGACGAGATTTGGATCCAGCCGGCCGCCGGTGACGCCGGCGGCGCTCTCGGTGCTGCCCTCGAGGCGTGGCACCAATTCAAAAAGGCCGAGCCGAAAGGGGAGGGCGAGCCCG
>JABGZB010000213.1 GCA_018674955.1 Verrucomicrobiota bacterium
CAGTCGGCATTTGCATAGTAATCCCAACCTAACCTCAAAAGGCAGTGGTATGGGGTAAAAGTCACACTACAAGGCATCAAAAACCGTCGAACGGGAGCAGCACAAAATCCACTTTACACGTCCCTCAAGATCTTTCGCACGTCCCGCAAGGGACTTTGTATTCAGTTAAAACGGCTTGCCAATCGGCTACAGTGTGGTGAGAGTTCCCGCGCTATGAAGCCTCTTTTTACCTTCCTTATCACAATTCTGTTTTTGACAGGCTGCGGCCAGTCCGACCATCAGCACTCGCACGATGACGGTCACGATCATGGCGAGGGCGATCATCATCACGCCGATGGCGATCACAGTGATGCCGAAGATGATCATCATCACGCCGAAGGTGGCAGTGACGGCCATGACCACGCCGCCCAACCGGAATCTCCTACCGGAGTCCGCATGGGCACTGGCCTGATGACGTTTGACACCGTGCCCGGCTGGGGGCTCACCGCGGAGGGCAAATCCGCCATCGGCCCGACGCACGGCGGCGTGATCGTCGGCAAGGACGGCACGATTTACACCAGCGCCGGCAAGGGCGTGATCGCTTTTTCGCCGGATGGCAAGGTGGCGCGCGAGTTTCTCGGCGAACCATACACTAACTTGCACGACATCGAGATTCGCGATGAAGACGGCACCGAATACCTTTACGGTGCTCGAAACAATAACGCTGAGGGGATCAAACTCAACGCCGCCGACGGCAAGGTCGCCCTGCGACTCCCTTTCCCTGCGGATTCCGGGCTCGCTGCAAAGCCGTTCAACCCAACCGCCATCACCGTGTCCTCGGACGGCAATATTTTTCTCTCGGACGGCTACGCCAGCAACATTGTTTTTGTCTTCGACAAAGCCGGTAAATACTTGAAGCACTTCGGGGCCAAGGGCAACGGGCCGAGGCAGTTCAACACCGCGCACGGCATGACACTCGACACGCGTTACGAGCCGAACCGCCTGCTGATCTGCGACCGCAATCACCAGCCTCGAGGGCGACTGCTGCACTACAGCCTCGAGGGCGAATACATCAACGAAGTCATCGGAGGGCTCGGCATGCCGACTTCTGTTTCCGTGCAGGGCGACTACGTCTCGGTTCCCGATCTGCACGGGCGCGTGGTCATCCTCGACAAAACCAACACCATCATGGCGGTGCTCGGCCACAATCCGGATCGCAAACAGGGCAGCAATTACGGAGTGAAACAGGCGGACTGGATCGAGGGCGTCTTCAGCGGCACCCATGGCTCCGGCTGGGATGCCGATGGCAACCTCTACGTGCAGGACTGGAACGTGGACGGACGCATCATGAAACTCGTCCGCGTGAAGGGCTGAGCGAAACCAAACCTAGCCAAGCGCTATCGGTTCGGGATCGGCATGTCCTTGAACTCGAATGGCATCGTTTCCGGCAATACGTTCACGCCGGTGGTGAACTTGAACGGCGCACCCACACGGCCTGTCGCCTGGCCAAGCCGCCCGCCGCGCTTGGTTGATATACCGCGCTTCATCGGCTCGGCGTAAGTCAACTCTATCATAAACGCGGTCCAGCCCTTGGTCGGCTCGGACACCTTGCCCACGTAAGTACCACGGCCCACCGGCTTAAGCTTGCTGCTTTTCCACGTCTTGCCGGTGGTCTCGATGCGAAAGTCCCGCGTCTCCGTGTTGGTACATTGCCAGAGCAGCACCTCCTTCGGGCGGACCTTGGTGGTCACCTTGATTGAGCCGTCTTCCTGCACGTCCCAATCGTACTCAGGCAGCTTGGTTTTGTTTAGTATCGCATTGTAATAGGCGGCCAGGCTGTAAACGGCATCCGAGCCGTCAAGCGAGTGCCCAGCGTTTGGGACGTAGCGAAGATGCTTCTGGCCGAGCAAATTCTTGTAGTAAAACTTCCACGAGTCCGGCAGGAAAAACTGGTCGCCGGAGGCGTTGATCAGGTACTTGGGCATCGTGTAGCGCTCAAGGTATTCGTACGGCTCGACAATCTCGAGCAGGCGCTTGTACTCAGGCGTGTCCTGCCAACCCATGATGCCCATCTCCACATAGTCCCCCACCGCCGGAGCGTAAAAACCGTAGGCGCGATAGTGGTGCTTGAACGACGGGACAACATTGAGCATGTCGATTACGATCGGCACAATGGCGACGATGCGCTTGTCCACCGCGGCGATGCTCCAGGTTGTCCAGCCGCGCTTCGATGCGCCGGCGGCGACAAATTTGTCCACGACCACTTCGCCGCCCTCCGGCTTGGCGAGAAAATCGGTCACGGTATCCATCGCGCGCGCGACCGCTTTGGTCATTGGCAGGCGGGCGGGCCAGCGATCGTCGCCGGTTCGCAGGTATTTGTCCCAGGTGTAGGCAATGAGTGAGTCCTCGGTTCGGGTGCGCTTCTCGCCGACAAATTGCAGCGGCTCGTTGGGTACCATTTTGAGCTCCGTGACGACCGAACCTGTCTTGGTAGCAATCTGAACCATGGCACCGTCACCCTTAGTGGGGGGGTCGCCTCCATTGCTGCCGCCGGTGATGAGAATGAGACCGGTGTCGTGCTTCAATCGATGCGGCTTGGCCACAATCAACCAGTGCTTCCACAACGTGCGGTTGACATCCTTCTCGGTCAGGAATTTCTGCGACGTCATACCAAGAATGTAAGTGGTACAACCATCCCCCTCGCGCTGGGAAATTAACTTGTATTCGTAAGCCGAATCCGGCTTGGCCACGTAGCGATCAAGCGCTGTCTCCCCGCCCATTGCAAATGGCAGAGTTGTGCAACCCAATGCCAGTGCAACTATAACTCGACTTGTTTTCATTGAAGGTAACGTCTTCATGTTAAAGTATATCAGGCGGATTTTGCCCCGACGGTGTGCCGTCTCGTTTCCAGCGCAACTTCGATTTTAGTTTGCCAGCCTCGTAAACAGCTTCCCACCTTGGCTGTCCATTTTCATATCTGTGAATCTCCAGGCCATGTTTCTTGCCAGCGAGATACTCGGCAGAAATCTGGATTTTCCCGTCGGAAAAATAAGTTGTACTGACCCCATCAAGCTTACCTGCCAGGTAGTTTTCAATAACCCAAAGTTTCCCATCGTCGAACCATCGTCTAAAGGCCCCATTCTCGACTCCGTTAAAATAATTCACCTCAAACTCACGACCACCAGTCTTTCTTAACTGGAGAAACTTTCCATGAATTTTGCCATTTTTATACTCGGCTTGACCGACCAAGTTACCCTCTTCATCCCAACCTTTCCAGACACCATTAAGTTTCCCATTCTTTAGCGAGTAGCTCTCGGCTCTCTTTTTGTTGGGATGTGTTTTCACAACCAAACCGGTATACGACTTTCCCTCGTAAAAATACACCTCACCACTCGTTTCCTTGAGTAGGGTTTCTTCGATCGGTGTTGTGGTTTGATCCGACTGGCCGAGCGCGTGGGCTAGGGACAAGTGCGCAAAAAGAAAAACGGTGAGATGCAAACGGCCGTTTGTAGCGCTTTGGATCATTCCGCCAACAAACTGCCGTAAAAGGCTCAGCTTTTCAACAGCTTTGCCAAGGTTTCGCCGACAACCTGCGGGTTGGCTTTGCCCCGACTGGCTTTCATCACCTGGCCTTTAAGAAAGTTAATTGCGTTATCTTTGCCGTTGCGAACGTCATTTGCAGGGCCTGGGTTGGCGTCGATCGCCGCTTGGCACCAAGTGTCGAGTTCGACACTGTCGCTGACTTGAGCCAAGCCCTTGGCCTCGACGATCTCCTCCGGTGCGCCGCCATTCTCGAACAACTCCGAGAACACTTCCTGTCCGCCTTTGTTACTGATGGTGCCGGCGTCGATGATCCCGACCAACTCGCGGATCGCCGCCGGTTCAAATTTCAATTCGTCAACCGTCGTGCCGGTCTCGACGATGCGCGCCTGCAAATTATTGATCACCCAGTTTGCGATGGCCTTGGCATTCTTCGCCCCGGAAACTGCTTGCTCGAAAAAACCGCCAAGCGGGACGTTACCAACAAACACATCGGCGTCCTGCGCCGGAATGCCGTAGTCGAGTACAAAGCGCTGTTTACGGGCGAGCGGTAACTCGACGATGTGCGAGCGCACCTCCGACAACCAAGACTCGCTCGGCTTGAGTGGCATAATATCGGGCTCGGGGAAATAGCGGTAATCGTGCGCTTGCTCTTTCGTTCGCATGCTTTCGGTGATGCCGGCGATATCGTCCCAACGACGCGTTTCCTGTACGAGCGTTCCACCTCTTTCGAGCGTTTCGATTTGCCTAGGGACTTCGTAATTGATAGCGCGCCGCATGCCGCTAAAAGTGTTCATGTTTTTGATCTCCACCTTCACGCCGAGTTCCTCAGCTCCTCTCGGACGGACGCTGATGTTCACATCGCAGCGCACCATGCCTTTCTCCATATCGCAGTCGCTGATGCCGCCGTAAATCAAAATTTCTTTCAGGGCGTTCAGGTATTCGTAAGCCATGTCGGCGCTCCGCAAATCCGGCTCGGAAACGATCTCGAGCAGCGGCACGCCGGCACGATTAAAATCCACGCCACTGTGCTGGGCGAAATGACTACTTTTGCCAACATCCTCCTCAATGTGGGCACGGGTAATCCTCACACGCTCGATACCACCTCCGAACTCGAAGTCCACATGCCCCGTTGTCGTTGACGGGAAATCGAACTGCGTTATTTGGTAGTCCTTGCTGGCGTCGGGATAAAAATAATTTTTGCGGTCGAACTTCGCAAATCCAGGAACCTCGCAGTTGAGCAGATAACCGGCGAGAGCCGTGAGTTGCATTGCACGTTCGTTCGGCACAGGCAACACGCCGGGCATGCCGAGGCAAACCGGGCAGACGTTCGTGTTCGGCTCTGAACCAAACTGGTTGACACAACCACAGAACATCTTCGACTTTGTTTTAAGTTGAACGTGGGTCTCGAGCCCGATGACCGTCTCGTATTCCATCAGAGCGACGCCCTTTCCGTGTGCCACGGCGTGGCTTGTTCGTAGGCGTGGGCGATCTGCAGCAACTGACTTTCGCCGAACGGTTTACCGAGAAATTGCAGGCCGATAGGCAGCTTCGGTTCGTTCGAGAATCCGCACGGTAAACTGATGCCGCACGTGCCGGCCAAGTTGCATGAAATCGTAAAAATATCAGACAAATACATTTGCAGCGGATCATCCATTTTTTCGCCCGCCTTAAACGCCGGCGACGGCACAGTCGGCGTGATCAGCGCGTCGACCGTCTCAAACGCCTGCTCAAAGTCACGCTTGATGAGCGTCCGCGCTTTTTGCGCGCGCAAATAATAAGCATCATAATAGCCGCTGCTCAGCACGTACGTGCCTAGAATGATTCGCCGCTTAACCTCCTCGCCGAAGCCACGCCCGCGCGTGTTGCAGTAGAGCGAAAACGGGTCGTCGCCATCGACGCGATCGCCGTAGCGGATGCCGTCGAACCGCGCGAGGTTCGCGCTGGCCTCGGCGGTGGCCACGATGTAGTAGGTCGCCACGCCGTACTCGGTGTGAGGCATGCTAACTTCGTGAATCTCCGCGCCGAGCGCCTCGCACTGTTTCACCGCCGCGTCGAACGCAGCGCGCACTTCGGGGTCGATGCCGTCGATGAGAAATTCCCTCGGTAAGCCAAGCTTGATTCCCTTCAGGTCGCCGCCGAGTTCGGCGACGTAATCCGGCACGTCCGTCGGCACGCTGGTTGAGTCGTGCGGGTCGTGGCCGGACATCGCGCCGAGCAACGTCGCCGAGTCGCGCACGTCCTTCGTCAACGGGCCGACTTGGTCAAGCGACGAGGCGAACGCCACCACGCCATAGCGCGACACGCGTCCATAAGTCGGCTTGAGTCCGACGCAGCCGCACAGCGCCGCCGGTTGGCGGATCGAGCCGCCAGTGTCGGTGCCGATGCTGCCAAAACATTCCTGCGCCGCGACCGATGCCGCGCAGCCGCCACTCGAACCGCCCGGCACGCGCTCCAAGTCCCACGGGTTGTTGCTGCGCCCGAACGCCGAGTTTTCCGTCGAACTGCCCATGGCAAACTCGTCCATGTTCACACGGCCGAACAGCACCGCTCCGGCGTCGCGCAGCTTGCGGACGGCCGTCCCGTCGTACGGCGAGTGGAAGTCGCCAAGAATTTTCGACGAGCAATTGGCCGGTTGGCCCTTGGCACAAAACAAATCCTTCAGCGAGATCGGCACGCCGAGCAGCGGTTGAGCGATGTGAGTGTTGCCCTTGGCCAAGGCGGCATCGGCGGCGTCCGCTTGGCTAAGCGCGTCGTCGCGATCGATGCTCATGAAGGCATTGACTTGGCCATCAACGGCGGCGATACGGTCGAGGCATGCCTGCATCGCATCGCGGGAGGAAACTTCCTTTGAGGCAAGCTTGGAGGTGAGGCCGGAGAGGGTGAGTTCGTGCAACATCACTCAACGATCTTGGGCACGATGAACAAGCCGTTGGTCTGCTTGGGCGCGTTGGCCAAGGCGGCTTCCTGCGGGATCGACGGGCGCACCTCATCGGCGCGAAGGACGTTGGCCAGCGGCACGGCGTGGGCCATCGGCTCGACGTCGGTGACATCGAGTTCCTCGAGTTGTTTTATGTAGCCGAGAATGTCCCCGAGTTGGGCGCCAAGTTTGGCCTCTTCGTCGGGTGTCAGGGCGATTCGTGCCAGATTGGCAACATATTTGATGTCAAAGTCAGTTTCGGCCATGGGGATGGTCGGTGTTATTCCTCCTCAAAATTACGGTCAATGAGCTGCTCCAAGTCGTTGACAGCCTCGTCGGCGTCGCTGCCCTCGGCGGTGACGGTGAGGGTGGTGCCGTGGGCGGCGGCCAGCATCATGAGGCCCATGATGCTTTTGCCATTCACGGATTCTCCCTCTTTTCTCACCGTGATTTCACTGGCAAACTTGGTCGCTGCTTTGACAAACATCGACGCTGGACGGGCGTGAAGACCGAGTTGATTTTGCACAACCACGTCTTTACTGACCACTGAATCGCTGTTTTTTTTGTTGCTCATCGAGTGAAAAAGCGACGCATTCTTGCTTGATGAGTCGGGTTTAGCCAACTTTTTTGCAATTTGATGCCAGAAATAGGTTTTTCTGAATTGACGCTGGCCAGTTCTAGGGCAGCATTGATGTCCGTGCAAGGAGGCGCGTTTGGTTTGAACAAAAACGAAGTTCCTGTGCTCTAATATCCATTATGATTCGTTCTCTTAATTACGCGATGATGCTCGCCATAACAGCTGCGATACTAGCTTGGCCCGGCCCTGTTTTTGCACAGGATGCAGAAAAGACCTCTGCCAAAACGGTGGACATCAACGTGGTCGCTGTCCTCGAAAAACAGGCCGGAATGTACGGCAGCGAAATGATCGCCGAGAAAATGCCGGTGGCCGAGGTGCATGCCTCGACCATCGAGGAAATCGAGGGCGGCATCGTGACCGCCTGGTTTGGCGGGGCCGACGAAGGCGCGTACGACGTGGTCATTTGGATGTCGCGCAACGAGGGCGACGGCTGGTCCACGCCCAAGCCGACCGCCAACGGAATCGACGAGGCCAAGCGCATCCAGTACCCGTGCTGGAATCCCGTGCTGTTCAAGCAGTCCAACGGCACCCTGCTGCTCTTTTACAAAGTTGGCCCCAATCCGAGGGTGTGGTGGGGCATGCTGCAAAAATCGAAGGACGATGGGTTGACATGGGAGAAGCCGGTTCGCCTGCCGGCGGGCTACGTCGGCCCGGTGAGGAACAAGCCCATCGAGTTGGCCAACGGCACCCTGCTCTGCGGCTCGAGCCTCGAAGACGCCGGCTGGCGCGTGCAGATGGAACGCTACGTGCAGAACCGGTACTGGAGCAAAACCAAGCCACTCAACTCCCCGCTCGACTACGCCGCCATTCAACCCACGCTGCTCGCCTACCCGGACGGCTCAATCCAGACGCTGTGCCGCACCAAGTCCGGCCGTCTCACCGAATGCTGGTCTTACGATGACGGCAAAAAATGGACCCGCATGAAACGCACCCAGCTTCCCAACCCCAACGCCGGGGCGGATGGCGTCGTGTTGGCCGACGGCCGCTCGCTGCTCGTTTACAACCACACCAAACGCGGCCGCTCGCCATTGAACGTCTCCGTTTCAAAAGACGGCAAAATTTGGGAGGCCGCCCTCGTGCTGGAAAACCAACCGGGCGAGTACTCGTACCCAGCAGTCATCCAAACGAGCGACGGCAATGTGCACGTGACCTACACGCACAACCGCAAGAACATCAAGCACGTCGTCATCGACCCGGCCAAGCTCGTCACCCATCCGATCGCCGAAGGCCAGTGGCCCCAGTGATCCCGCGATTGGCCAAGCGCTGTATTCTGCAAGAATGTTCACGGGTTTATGCCGGACGAAATCTCCAGCCCAACACCTGATCAACTCTGGGAAAAGGCGGCGGCGTATCTCGAGTCCGGCGAGACAGACGGAGCACAAAAATGCCTACTCCACTGGGCACTACTGCTCGATGCCTCGACAAAAAAGGAGTGGCTGGACCGGGTGCCGCCGGAGTTGTTCAACGCCGTCGAATGCATCGTTCAAACTGCCGAAACCGTCTCGGCGAGCCCGAACGACACAGCCCTCGCCTGGGTTTCGATCGGCCAAGTCTGGCTTGACCGGGATCAGCCCGAATGGGCGCACTCCTGCTTCGAAAAGGGAACAGAAACCGGGCCGGATATCGCGATGGCCCATCACCAACTCGGTCTTTCCTGGCACAAAAAAGGCGACGTTGGCCAAGCGCAAAAATCTTTCCAGCAGGCCTCCAAGTTGAACCCCGGCGATGCCGGCACTTGGCACAACCTTGGCAAATGCCATCAAGATGCCGGGCGAAATGATCGTGCCGCGGAGGCATATGAAACTGCCTTGGCCATCGAACCGGATCACCCGCTCGCCGGTGTTTCGCTGGCCTCCATCCGCCTCGCCGAATTCGACATCGCCGAGGCAAATGCCCGCTTATCCGCCGTAATCGGGCAACACCCTGACAACGCCGCCGCCCGCCACAATCGCTCGCAAATTTTGCTACTACAGGGACAGTTCAAGCAGGGCTGGATTGATTTCGGCTACCGGTTTCTCGCCGGCACACGTGAGCATTATCCCGTCGAGACCCACTGGAATGGCGAGTCGATCGCCGACAAACATCTGCTCGTCCACTTCGAGCAGGGCCTTGGCGACACGATCATGTTCAGCCGGTTCCTGCCTCGGGTGCAACGCCTTTGTGGGCAACTCACCTTTGAGTGCCAACGGACGCTGGTGGAATTGTTTCGGCACTCCTTCCCCGGTATCGACATTGTCGTCGAGGGAGAGGCACCGACGGACTTCGATCTCCATCTGCCCTTGCTCACGCTCGGCGAACGACTTGGTCTCGACGAAACCAATCTGCTCGGCGATCGCGCCTATCTCACATCGCCCGGTCACGCCGCCCTGCCCGACTCTCGCCATCTCCGGGTCGGCTTGGCTTGGGCCGGGAATCCTCATGATAAAAACGACCCCACCCCCCCCATCGCTTGGAAACATTTTGCAGCCCTCACAGGGTCGGATGGGATTGATTTCTTCAGCCTGCAAGTGGGGCCTCGCGCCGCCGACTGCGAGGGCTCCGAAGTCGTTTCACTCAAGGGCCAG